>RGHP01000258.1 GCA_010024125.1 Gammaproteobacteria bacterium
CCGGTTTTAAAAGGCCCCGCCGAATTGTTTTTATCACTTCTGATGAAATGCCTCGAAATACAACCGGTAAAATTATGCACCGTATCCTGCGTGATATGCTTGCTGAAGGCGATCAAAACTAACGGAGAGCTCAATGTCTCAGGATCTGAATCAAGACGCTAATAGCGTCGCTGCATGGATTGCATCCTTGTTGAAGCAAAGAGGAATAGACCGAATATTTGGTCTTCAGGGAGGTCATATCCAGCCAATTTGGGACTGTCTTGGCAAGCAAGGCACTCGCATCATTGATGTGCGTGACGAGGGGGCCGCAGTACATATGGCTCATGCACATTCAGAATTAACTGGTCAACTGGGGGTTGCGATAGTCACTGCAGGTCCTGGCGTAACTAATTGTGTCACGGCAATGGCTAATGCTGCTTTGGCTCGCACGCCGGTTCTGCTCATCGGAGGCTGTACTTCAAGGCCTCAAGCGAACATGGGTCCGCTCCAAGACATACCCCACACAGAGATATTGGCTCCGATATGCCGTTATTCAAGAACTGCACGCGTCGCTGAACAAGTCATTCGAGAGTTTGATGAAGCTATATCGCGTGCATTTGGTGATCTTGGTGAACCTGGCCCAGTCTATATAGAAATTCCTACTGACGTCCTTCGAACTTCAGTTAAGAAAACGCTAATCCCAGCGGATTGGATGATCCCAAAGCCGACACGTAAGCTATTGCCTGATCCTGAGCTGATTGAAAAAGCTGCCCATCTGATTCGGCAATCTAAGCGCCCATTAGTAATTACAGGTCGCGGTGGTAAAAATTCTAGGTATGAGCTGACCCGCTTCCTTGACACTGTCAATGCTGTGTATCTAGATACACAAGAGAGCCGCGGCTTAATTGATCGCAACAACAAAGCGTTTGTTGGTGCAATGAGGGCGGCGGCAATGAATGGTGCTGATCTTGTCATTACGGTTGGCCGAAAGCTTGACTACCAGTTGGGCTTTGGATCACCAGCAGTCTTTCCTGAAGCTAAATTTCTTCGCCTTGCCGACTCGACTAGTGAATTGATTGATAACCGTCGTGGTGATGTCGAGGTGCTAGCTGATGTAAAAACAAGCCTTAACGCACTCAGTGATGTTCTAAACATGAATGCAGGGGAACGTGATTGTAATTGGTTGGATGACCTCCGTGACAAACATTTGAAGCGTATTCAGAAGACTGGTGCCCAGGTGAATGACAATGTTGGCCCCGATGGCAAAATCCATCCCATGGCAATCTTTGATGCGATAGCTCAAGTTGCGACCGACGACTACATCGCGGTTGCTGATGGCGGGGACTTGTTAAGTTTCGCGCGTATCGGGCTGGAAGCTGATACTTATATGGATGCTGGTGCATTTGGTTGTCTAGGAGTGGGGGTTCCGTTCGCCATAGCCGCTTCTTTGGCCTATCCGAATAGAATGATCATTTCTGTTAATGGTGATGGCGCTTATGGCATAAATGCCATGGAAATTGACACAGCGGTTCGGCATGAAGCGAAGGTTGTCTTTATTATCTCAAACAACGCGGCTTGGAATATTGAACGTTTTGATCAGGAAGCTAATTATGGCGGGCGCGTTATTGGTACAACCTTACGTCACTCAGATTATGCGGCGATGGCCATTGCATTGGGGGCACACGGTGAACGAGTAGAAGATATAAGTCAGTTGAATTCGGCTATCTCTCGCGCCATTGAAAACGCGCCAGCAGTAGTCGATGTTGTTACGTCTCAGCAGGTTGTGTCTTCTGATGCAAAAAAAGGTCTTGGTTTTGTTCCAGACTATCAAGCATTGACTGCTTGGGATGAAGCCGAGCAAGTTCGCAGGCAATAAATCGCAGCCACCGAGTAATGCCTTGCATTCCGATGACTAATGCTAATTGATGGAGCCAACCAAAAGTCCCCGCATAAGATGATCAACTGGCGCTAGGTCGTCTGTTAGTACTGGTATTTTTTTATCCGATCTCAGCCTGGCAAGACTAGCTCGGGGCCACCGCCACCAACTCCTCTCGAAGCCGTTTTCCGCGCTAATGAAGTCATCATCGATTGCTGCATTTGTACCAATGACCAAAAAAGTAGCGCGCCTATTTGGTTTTTGAATCCCTGGTTCAAACCAGACATCCACCGTGTCAAAGGACA
>RGHP01000259.1 GCA_010024125.1 Gammaproteobacteria bacterium
CCTCCGGCTGGCCCTTTAAATCTGAACTTTCAGTGGTTGAGCCGGTCTGCAGACTGATATTCGTTGGAAGATTTAATGCACTAGGCATGCGATGTGATCCTCACCCTATCTCAAGTACAGAGAAAGTGAGCAATGTTTACGCCAACTTTAATTTTGTTGATTAAATCTCTGGATTGAGTAGTCATCCAAAACGCGCGCTTCGTCTCGCATTAACTCTGCTCGCGCTAATTCTGCTTGCTGATCCAAAAGTAGTTGGTACTTCTGGCGCTCTCGCTCGATCTGTGCCAGTTTTGAACGCACTTGGCTGATCTGGAGGTCTAATTGATAGACTTGCCCATCAATCTGCTGAAGAGCATTCCGCATCTGTGCAATTGAAACTCGATACAACTGTGTATCTGCCAACGAGCGCGACTGATCCTGCACAGACTGAAGCTGTTCCTCATATTGAGACAATATCGCACGAGTTTTGTGCCTAAGTTCGATGCACTCTGAATAACGACGAAGTAATTGGCCTAATTTTTTACCTTCACGATCACGCGCTACTTGCTCCCTTTGAACCATGGTCTGCCAATTTGTCATCACACGATTCCTGATAGTAACTTTTCGGTTTGTTGAACAGTAAACCGCTCGCCGGATGATTGAATCATGAATGCCTCAAGCGCAGCGCGTTTTTGAATTGCCTCGTCAATTTCCGGATTTGAGCCTTGCTCATAGGCCCCAATCTGAATCAAATCTTTATTTTGTTGATAAAGCGTCCACAGCCGTCGGAACCGATTAGCGCGTTTCAACCAGTCAGCTGAAACAATCTGATCTGCGACGCGACTAACTGAACCTTCGAGATCAATGGCTGGGTACATTGCCGCATCAGCCAACCTGCGTGAGAGCATCACCTGTCCATCCAGAGACGCACGAGCTATATCAACGATCGGGTCAGCCCGATCATCGCCTTCTGCCAAAACAGTATAAATGGCAGTAATAGATCCATGACCAAATCGACCAACACCAGCCCGTTCAATTAGTCGGGGGATCAGTGCAAAAACAGACGGTGGATATCCCTTGGATGTTGGTGGCTCACCGACAGCGAGCCCAATCTCTCGTTGCGCATGCGCGACCCGCGTAATCGAGTCGACCAGCAACAAGACATTTTTGCCCTGATCACGCCAATATTCGGCAATCAAATGAGCCAAGAATGTTGCACGTAATCTCAAAACTGGGGATTCATTTGCCGGAGACGCGACTACAATCGATTTTTCCAACCCCTGTTGGCCTAAGCTGTTGGAAATGAATTCTTTGACTTCGCGGCCACGCTCGCCAATTAAACCTATAACAACGACATCGGCCTCGGTATATTTTGACATCATGCCCAAAAGCACGCTCTTACCCACGCCTGATCCCGCCATCAAACCAATTCGTTGCCCGCGGCCAAGCGTAAGTAAACCATTGATCGTCTTAATACCGACATCCAGCGCTTCGGTGATTTCTCCCCTTTCCATCGGGTTAATGATCAGTCCCTGCAGTCCGAGTGTCCGATCTGCTAGTGGCTTGGGTTTACCATCTAGCGGGCAACCTAGCCCGTCAAGCACTCGTCCTAACTGAGCATGCCCAAGTTCTGCCCGGGCAGTCGTACTCAAAAGCCTCACGTGAGAACCGGGATGAACACCAACAGGCTCAGAAAATGGCATCAAGTAGAGAATTTCATCATCAAATCCGATGACTTCTGCGTGAAAATCACCGTGTCCTTCACTCGCAATACTGCACAACGAACCCACGGGAGCGATCAATCCTTTCGCTTCGAGTGTCATACCAACCACGCGGACAAGCGTCCCGACTCGCTGGGGCGAGGCAATTCTGAGATTCGACATTAATGAATCTGCAAAGGATTCAAAATCCAAGAGCGCACTCATTGTACTGAATCGTCCGCGTCGCGAATTTCAGATGCGTCTCCAGCGGTTTTATCCGCCCCAAGATCCGCATCAGAAGGCACCGAAAGATCCTGATCGCTTTGATCTCCTGATGTTGCCGACTCAAAATCTTGTGGCGTATCGACCGCTTCTTCCATCATCTGCTGTTCCGATTCGCTCACTATGGCTTGATCTTCTAC
>RGHP01000260.1 GCA_010024125.1 Gammaproteobacteria bacterium
ATGCTGTAACAGAACGGTCCTCGATATCGATGGACACGCTGTTCAACGCCTGTTTTGCGCCGTAGAAGACGTTGACGCCGACTGCACTAAGTTTAACCGCCTTAGCTGTTTCCGCTACCGAGTCCATTTTTACGTTACCACTTCTTCTCAAATTTGCGGCGTAGCATCACCGCCGCCAGATTCATCGAAATCAAAAACAATAAAAGCACCATGATGGCCAATGACGAGCGTTCGTAGAACGCCCTTTCTGCGCTATCCGACCATATGTAAATCTGAACTGGCAACGCTGTTGCTGGGTCAGTGAGGCTGGCAGGAACATCAACTATAAATGCCACCATTCCTATCATTATAAGCGGTGCGGTTTCGCCAAGTGCCTGCGCTATACCAATAATTGTTCCTGTCAGTATACCTGGTGCAGCTAGGGGCAACACATGATCTGTTGCCGCTTGCATACGCGAAGCGCCAAGTCCAAGAGCAGCGTCTCGAATTGAAGTTGGCACAGCTCGAATAGATGCTCGGGTTGCAATAATGATGGTTGGCAATGTCATCAAGGCAAGCACCATACCGCCAACCAAAGGCGCTGAACGTGGCATACCAAAAAACCCAAGGAATACAGCCAACCCTAAAAGACCGAATACAATTGATGGCACGGCTGCAAGATTATTGATGTTCACCTCAATAAAATCTGTAAGCCGTCCGGGTGGCGCAAAGTATTCAAGATACACGGCTGCCATTACTGCCAGTGGCAGTGCCAACAACACGGTAATCAATAACGCCATTGCCGACCCAACAGTCGCACCCAAAACTCCTGCACTTTCTGGCTCTCGAGAGTCGGCTGCAGTAAAAAATGTCTTGTTGAAAACCTTACGGATCCTATCATTTTTGACCAGCACATCTATCCAGGCGAGCTGTTGGTCTGTTAGCCGCCGCTTGGACTGATCGATACTCCGATCCATGCGGCCCTTCATAAGCATATCTACATCGTCTGAGGCTTTAATCCATATCTTAGTTTTGCCCGCGGATGGGCTGCTCATCGCCTCGATTTGCTTACGTAAATCGTACCCAGCATTTTCCGAAACAAGTTCACCAAGCGCCCTCTGGTCGAGCATACCTGTGACCTCTGGAAAATCAGCGCGAAAAGCTTTCTTAATCAATCCATTCCAGTTGAATTCCCTTGTCCTTTCGAGATCTAGGTCACCCTCTTTATTTAAGAGTTTTTCCAAAGGAAGTGTAACTTCAACCTGCAATTCTGTTTGCTTCAAAGCGGTGTAGCCATTACTGACAATGGTTGTTAATAAAATCGTTAGAAAACCGATAGCAATTGCGATTGCAAGAACACCGTAATTGCGCAGTCGTTGGGAAGCAGCGTGACGCTTTTTCAAACCCTGAGAAATTTTTATGAACCGAGCTTCAGTTTGATTATCGAGCTTTATCATTGTAACTGGATCACTCATAACGCTGCCCCAATCTTCGCGATGCAGTGAGAGCTGCAACATTCAACAACAACGTAATCACAAATAAAGTGATGCCGAGCGCAAATGCAGAAAGGGTTTTGACTGAGTCGAATTCGTTATCACCAGTGAGCAACATAACGATTTGCACAGTAACTGTTGTTACGGACTCCAAAGGATTAACTGTCATATTCGCTGCAACGCCGGCTGCCATTACCACAATCATCGTCTCACCAATGGCTCGACTTATGGCAAGCAAAAATGCGCCAACAAGACCAGGGAATGCAGCCGGCAAAACAACCCGCATAATTATCTCTCCCCTGGTGCTACCTAGCCCATAAGCACCGTCACGCAATGACTGTGGTACTGCAGTAATAACATCATCTGAGAGAGAAGAGATAAAGGGTATGATCATTATACCCATTACACCTCCGGCAGCGAGCGCACTCTGCGACGATACATCCAACCCAACAAAAAGCCCAAGATCTCGGAAGAATGGCGCAGCAGTTAGTGCTGCAAAAAACCCATAGACGACAGTAGGGATTCCAGCAAGCACCTCCAGAGTTGGCTTAATAACATTGCGGACCCGGCGCGGAGCAAACTCCGACGTATAGATAGCTGAAAACAGTCCGATCGGAACGGCAACCAGC
>RGHP01000027.1 GCA_010024125.1 Gammaproteobacteria bacterium
AAACCAGTTGAGATGACCCAACCGTCCATCAATCATCGCAGCAACTGTTTCACGGAAGTCTCTCATCGTGTAGGTATAGCTTCCTGATACACGGAGCTCTTGCAGTGTCATTCGACGGATATCGATACCTGCATCTGCATCACCGAGACCGATATGCACAAGTGTGCCACCCGGTCTTAGAATCTGGCTGGCAAGTGTGCGCGTTGGACGCATTCCAACTGCATCAATCACAGCATCAACATGACCTTCAATTCCTGTGCCCGCTTCTGTGGCGTCAATACAATCAAACCCTGCAGCAATTGCTGTCTGGCGTCTGCCTGGATTATTTTCCACCACCTTAAAAGGCTCTACACCGAGTGCACGGCACGATAATGCGGTCCCGAGACCAACAGCCCCAGCACCAATCACCACCACACGTTGTTCACCGATCGAATATCCAGACATCCGCTCAACCAAACGGACAGCGTGCCATCCACATGCGATTGGTTCCGCAAGAGCTGCCTTTTGCAAATCAATCGTTTCCGGTAGCTCAATCACATTTCTCTCAGGAATTGAAAATAACTCAGAGAATGCACCAGGCCGGGGTGGCATTGAAATGATCTGGCGAGTCGGACACAAATTCTCTTCCCCTCGTTCGCAAGCGGGACAATGCCCACACGTGACAAGAGGATTGACGACCACAGGGGTGGATTGACCGCCATCAATTCGATACCCAGAGACTTCATGGCCGAGAACTAGAGGTGGTGGTCGACGCTCATCATGACCATGATATGCGTGCAGATCTGATCCACAGATCCCCACAGAGTGCACTCGAATCAATGCATCGTGATCACCGACAGTTGGTTCCTCAACTTCGCGGATTGCCAGTGAATGATTCCCCTCATAAACCAATGCTTTCATTTCGCAGTGAAGCCTCCATCCACAAACAGTACCTGCCCAGTCACATAGACCGATGCGTGAGAGCACAAAAATAATAACGGTCCATCCATGTCGGACATTTGGCCGTTACGACCAATGCAAGTTTGTTGTGCCAGTCCATCTGCTGCTGCCGCGTCACCAAACACTGGGGCGGTCAACTGAGTCGGGAAAAAACCAGGTGCCAATGCGTTCACATTCACCCCTCGTGATGACCACGCCTCGGCCATTGCCCGAGTCATCTGTGCCACACCGCCTTTGGTCGCGCCATAAGCCAGACCATTCTTAAACGCGCGCTCGCTTTGCAGTGACGCAAAATTAATGATCCGACCGAAACCGTTGTCCTTCATCGCTGGAACGAGAGCTTGGGCCAAAAAAAACGGCGCTGTTAAGTTCAAGCCAACAGTCGTTTCCCAGTCGGCTGGCGATGTCTCATCTGCGTGCTTTCGTAAATTGACTCCGGCTGCATTAATCAGAATATCGGGTGGACCAAAGTGTTTAGCGACTCTATCTGCAAGAGCGGTCCACTCTTGCGCGTTGGTCAGATCAGCCTCAACGAATTGAGCTCTCGGACCTGTCGCCAACGTTGCGAACTCACCGATCGAGCGGGACAAACCAACTACCGATGCCCCATGCTCAATCAAAACACGCGCACAATGGGCACCCAAGCCACTGGATGCCCCGGTGACTAACGCGACCTTCCCTTCAACAGAGAAGAGATCAGCCATTCTCTGTACCCGTTAAGTCAAAGACTTCTTCTGGGAAATATTTTTGCAAACGAATATCTGCAGACCGCGCATGCGCCTCCATTCCCTCCAGTCGAGAGATGCGCGCAGTCGCTTCTGCGACTGACTTCATTGCATCTTTGTTCGAACGCTGCCATGTCACCAGTTTCATATATTTATGAACGGAGAGACCGCCTGTGTATTTAGCGGCACCTGATGTTGGCAACACGTGATTTGGACCTGACGCTTTGTCACCGAACGCAACGGTCGTCTCATTCCCCAGGAATAATGATCCGTAACATGTCAGACGATTCAACCACCAATCCAAATCATCAGCCTGTACCGTGAGGTGCTCTGGTGCGTAGCTATCCGACGTAGCGGCCATTTCTTCGCGATCTGCACACACAATCACTTCGGCATAGTCATCCCACGCCTTGGTCGCGTTATCACGATTCAGTTCAGGCAAGGTAGCAATATACTCAGGAACCAGTTCCATCACGCGTCGCGCAAGTGGCTCATGGTCTGTCACCAGCCATACCGGCGAGTTGTAGCCGTGCTCCGCTTGACCTACAAGATCCGCAGCGACCAGTTCCGGATCCGCTGATGCATCTGCAAGGATCAGCGAATCAGTCGGACCTGCAAACATATCGATACCGACACGACCAAACAAAATGCGCTTCGCTTCGGCAACAAATTGGTTACCCGGTCCAACTAAGATGTCGGCCTTGGGTAACCCAAACAGGCCAAATGCCATTGCAGCAATACCTTGGACACCACCAAGCGCTACGATCTGGTCTGCACCGCAGATATGTGCGGTGTATATGATCGCAGGATGAATTCCGACGCCTGGACGCGGAGGCGAGCACGCCACAATATTCTTGCATCCCGCGACTTTGGCTGTCGTGACTGTCATCAATGCTGATGCGATGTGCGCATAGCGTCCACCTGGCGCATAACAACCTGCGGCATTACAAGGGATTGCTTTCTGGCCTGCGATGAGACCAGGAATTACCTCAACTTCGGTGTCGACGATCGTCGATTTTTGCGCTTCAGCAAACCGTTTAACGTTCGCATGCGCAAACTGAATATCGCGCTTTAATTTTTCAGGAACCTGATCACAAGCAGCTTGAATTTCTTCGGCTGTCAGGACAACGTTTCCGTCGTACTTATCGAACTGATCGCGAAACTTCAAACACGCCTCTTCGCCACCTGTTTCAATGTCATTCAATATACCTTGGACAATCTTTGTGACGTCAGACGCATCGCTGGTCGACGTCTTTTTCGCTTTCTTTAAATATTCGACAGTCATCCGACTTTCTCCTTTCAAAATCACTTATAAATATCCGGCAGCAGTGTCGTCGACAGCTCCGGAATGTATGCAATCATCAAAACAACGACCAGCATCGACAGTACAAACGGCACTGCACGCGCTGAAATTTTCAGTATTGATTCACGAGTGAGACCGGAGACAACAAACAGATTGAGGCCCAGTGGAGGCGTAATAAAGCCAACACCAAGCGTAGTAATCATCATCACGCAAAACTGGATTTCGTTCATGCCAATCTCGTCGGCGAGAGGCTTCAAAAGTGGAGCCAAAATCACGATGTTTGGCGTGGTCTCCATAACGCAGCCGGCTGCGATCAAAATACCGATCATCAACAAAATGATCAGCTCAGGTGACTCGGTTAGAGTCGTGATGGCGTAAACAAAACCCTGGGGGACACCCATCGCAGCCAGTGCCTGTGCGAGTGGCAAAGAAAAGGCAATGATCGGAATGATCACACCGTTAACCTTAGCCGAACTCAGAAGCATTGAGGGGAAATCGCTGAGCTTCAGTGTGCCGAGGATGAAGCCAAGGATAATTGTGACCACAACCGCAGTCGCCCCAGCCTCTGTCGGCGTCAAACTACCCGAAAAAATTCCCCAGAAAATGATTACTGGAACGATAAACGCGTACCAGCCCGATTTCAGTGCTTTCAAGACGTTGGCCAGCCACTCGGTTCCTGTCAGTCGGTCAGAGTTCTCATAATTCGAAATTCGATTCACGACAGTGTTGGTAATCAAAATCGACAACAGGATGAGAATCCCCGGTATTAACGCGGCCTGGAATAATGTGCTCGCGGAAATACCAAGAACGAGACCGATCACGATGTATGCGATTGATGGAGGGATGAGAATTCCCGTACAAGCACCACTGGCGACCAGTGCGCATGCGTAGGGTCTTGGGTAACCAGATTCCACAAGCCGCGCAATGGTCATGCGACCCACCGCAGCCGCACCGGCGGCATCCGAACCTGATATCGCACTGAACATCCCACACACAAGCACGGTCGCTGATCCGAAGCCTCCTCGCGTCCAGCATGTCAATGCCTCGGCGACATCGAGAAACTTTTTGCTCAACCCAGTACGGACTAAGACGTCACCGGTGAGGATGAATAAAGGAACCGCTGTCAGAGCGAAGTGGTCGATCCCATCAAACAATGACTCGCCTAGAAGAGATAACGGTAGCGCACCAGACCAGATCAGTAAGGCGCTTGTAGCCACACCGATTGACGCCCAGATTGGAACGCCTAACACGATCAGACCAACGAAAATCAGCAGCGGACCGTAAAAATCCCACCCGAGCTCGATAGATTGCATCAGAAGTGCTTGATACATCATGAGGACTGCTCCTCATCAAATAACTGGCCACCCTCGAACGGTTCCCGGCCTTCCTTCCAGCATTCGAGGTCGAACTTAATTGATTGAACCAACCTATACGTCATCAACGAGAAACCTAAGGGGACCGCGAACAGAAACAGAGCAAACGGTACACGTAGACCGTGGGTGACAGAGCCAAACTTGATCGCTGTCATGACCGAGTCCATCGACCAAATCAATGCAATGACCGCAACACTGAGCATGACTAGATCACCGAGAATATAGAGAGCCGCTTTTACCTTAACCGGACAGAAATTGAACAAGACGTCGATCCGTATGTGCGCCCTTTCGCGGACGGCGGCGGAAGCCCCGATCCACGCCAGATAAATAAAGCTATATCGGACGATTTCTTCTCCCCATATCGACGAGTACGCAAAAATCTCACGCCGCAATACTTCGACAGCCATGGTGATGACGAGCATCGTGTAGAAGACGAGCAAAGCCCATGCCTCGATATTATGATCCGACCGAGATCGCATAAAATTCTCCAGAACTGAGAGGAGCTGGCAGCTATAAGCCGCCAGCTTGTGATTTACTCAGATTAGGCGTCGTGGACGTAATACCTACCACGAGTGTTTGCGGCGTTTTCTAGTTCGTTGAATATGTCCATCGAACCCGCCAACTCAACCTTGAAGCTATCCCATTCTGACTTCTGGTATCCGCCAGCTTGCTTCCACTGATCGAGCTGAGCGTCTGTAAGCGAATGGAACTCGACGCCAGCTTTCGTCAACTCAGCCATCGCGTAGTTACGTGCACCTGGCACCTTAGCGAGGTTTTGCTGAGTCGAAATTTCAGAACCAAACATCACGCCGTCCTGAACTTTCGCAGGCAAGCTGCTGAACCATTCCATGTTACACGAGTAAACCTGAGCATCTGGAACAGCCTGAGTAAACGTCACGTGACTCAGGATGTCCTTGAATCCGAAAGTTAACAAAGCCCCTACTGATGGATCCAGCGCGTCAGCCACGCCCTGCTTGATCGCAGAAGGTGTCTCGCCCCAGGCGATAGGAGTTGGGTTCGCACCTACCATCCGGTAGTACTGCTGCAACATCTTAGAGCCAGGAACACGGAACTTCACACCCTTAAGATCGTCTGGGGTAATAACTTTGTCGCCACCCTTCCGAACTGCCACGACACGCGGATCAATTACGACATACATAAGCGGCTTGAAGCCATTCTGCTCGACTTTAGGATGAACGTACTTTTTCCACGCGTCAGACTGAACCAGATTCACGAAACGCTGATTTGCGCCGCAGAAGTATGGCATGTTGATCAAGTCAACCGCAGACGCGAACGGGGCGAAGTTCGACAGAGAATGCTGAGCGCACTGGATTGTACCGTTCTGTACTTTCTGAACCAACGCTCCACCTGCGCCCAGCTGCTTATTTGGAGCGAGCTTCACGTAAACGGCACCGTTGGTTGCGTTCTGGATATTTTCTTTCATATCCAATTGCATAATGGGGTACTCACGGCTTGCGCCGAGCTTGTAGGCGGTTGCGATAGTCATGGTGTACTTCGCAGCTTTTTCACGCTCTTTCTCTTCCTTTGCCGTGACAGCCATCGCCGGTGTTGACAGGAGTGCACCACCCGCGCCAGCTACCACTGCCGCGGTGAATCCTGCAGATCCAGACAATTTCAGGAAGTTACGACGCTCAAGCGACTTAATCTCATTATTATCAGTCATTGTTACCAACTCCTTGAGGTTTGGTTTAGTTAGTCGGAAGTGGCGAACTTTTCAGAAACCAATATTGCTACCACGAAAAGGATGACGCTCACAAAAAGTACGAGAGCCTCTCCAACATCGGACAAGAACGAGGTTGTGAAAAATGCACCGAGAACAACATTAAAAAAGAACACACCAAAAAAGAGAGCGGCGAGAAACAGACTGGTTTGAAGTATTTTCATTGAGCACCTTTTTTTAACGTTATTTAATGCTGCAATTGAAATGTAAGCGATTACAAAACTGGATGCAAGCGTTTACATCGAATATCTTTAAAGAAAAATGGGATAACAAATGGATACTGACGGACCGAAGAAATCGACGCGAGTGACGCTCCAAGATGTTGCCAACGCCGCGCGTGTATCCACAGCAACCGTGTCTCGTTATTTCAATAACCGTGATGCGTTGAGACCTGAAACCATCCGCCAGGTGGAACGGGCAATCGAGACACTCGGATACTACCCAGATCTGAATGCCCGCGCCCTGGCTAGCCGTCGACCCTCGACTCTAGGCGCCATCATTCCAACCACGGAAAACGCGATTTTTGCTGAAGGTGTTGAAGCGATGCAGTCTTGGCTTATGGCGCGAGACATCATGTTGATGACCGTGAGTACGCGCTACGATTCAGAGGTCGAGTTTGAGCAAGTCCGAAGACTGGTCGCACATGGAGTCGGTGGATTGATGCTGATTGGCAATGCCAGACCTGCGAAAACAATTGAATTTATCCGTACACACAACATTCCATTTTGCACTGCCTGGAGTTTCCAAGCCGAATCAACCAACCCACAGATCGGTTTCAATAATTTTGCAGCTGCATACAAAATGGGTGAGCAGATCCTGAAGAAGGGACACCGAACAATCGGCGTGATTGGCGGTTTAACACAAGACAACGATCGAGCTACCGATCGAATTAAAGGAATCTCTCAATGTTTTGCAGATCATGGATTCCCGATCCCTCAAGAACGTATCCTCGAGACGCCCTATCAGCCTGAGGATAGCGCTACAGCGCTGGATGAGTTGTTGAGACGAGCGCCTGAAGTCACTGTCATTTTTTGCGGAAATGATGTTTTGGCTGCTGGTGCTTTACATCGCGCGCAAGACCGAGGAATTGATGTCCCCGGTCAAATCTCCATCACTGGATTTGATGATATTGGCCTAGCAAAAATTCTTCAGCCGCAACTGACCACTGTACATTTACCGCATCGGTTCATGGGTGAAATGGCGGCCCAAGCACTCTACGATGCAGTCATTCATAACGAGCCGGTCAAAAGCCTCGAAATGCCTTTTTCCATTCGTGAACGCGGAACGCTCGGGACCCTCGAATAACATCACTAACGCAACAGCAACAATGGAGTCGTCGATTTCGCGAGCATTTTCGTGGTTTGACTTCCGACAAAAAACTGACGAATTCTTGAATGCCCATAGGCACCCATGATGGTGAGATCCATCTGGTGATCCTTTTGGTAGGCAATCAATGTATCAACAACGGTCCCTTCGAGCATTGCAGCAGAAACCGAGAATCCAGCAGAATCCAACCGGGTCGATGCCGTCTCAAGCGCAGCTTCAATGGCACCAGATGACTGCGTTTTGACAGCCACAAGATGGCACTCTAATCCCTGTAAGAGTGGACTCTCGGCAACCATCTGCAGCGCCTTATCTGCTGTGGCGCTACCATCGTAAGCAAGCATGAATCGGCTCGGTATCGAAAACCCTTCAGCGACAACCAATACCGGTCGGTGCAGTGTACGAATCACACTTTCAATATGACTTCCAATGGCATCAGTAAAGGCTTCGTGCGCCTGGCCTTGACGACCAATAACGAGCACTCGAATCTGTTCTTCAAACTCACTTAAGGTCTCTGTGAGTGCGCCATGACGCTGCATCGCATTGGTTTGCTCGACACCCTGCTCTTGCGCCCGGTTCGAGACAGCTTCAAGAACCAGCTTGCTTTGTTTCAACTCGAGCGCTGCTTTTTGGGCTTCAAGCTCGATCATTTCAGATAATAAATCTTCGCGTGCACCAAGGCCGATTGATCCCGACAGATCACCAGCCAACGGCGCACTCTCATGCTCGAGGGCGTGCAGAAAAGTCAGTGGAACATCGACTCTGTTAGCAACCCAAACCGAGGCATCACAGACGGATTCGGTGACACGCGAACCATCAACACATGCAAAAACCTGTTTCATGACGCCTCCTTAATGTGCCTCAAGAATGTCAGAGACATCCTGCTTATCATGAACCCCAAACCGATCAACAATCGTCTGGCTGGCTTCATTCATCCCCACCAGCTCAACTTCTGCGCCTTCGCGGCGGAACTTCATTACGACTTTATCGAGTGCTGCGACCGCTGTCACATCCCAAAAGTGAGCGTGATTTAAATCGATGATGACCTTTTCGTTCACTTCCTTGAAATCGAACGAATGTGTGAATGCATCTGATGAGGCGAAGAAGACCTGTCCTACAACCGTGTATCGCTTGGTCACCGAATCAACACGTTCGGAGCGAACACCCATGAACCGGCCGACCTTATTGGCAAAAAATAGTGATGCGAGTAACACACCAACAAAAACGCCGAGTGCGAGGTTATGCGTAAACACCACAACAATGACTGTCGCAATCATGACAAGACTTGATGAGGGCGGGTATTCACGAATTTTACGAATTGAATCCCAAGAAAATGTTCCGATCGAAACCATGATCATGACAGCAACCAATGCTGCCATCGGGATTTGGGAAATTAAATCATCGAGGAAAACGACCATAATGATGAGGAAGAGACCAGCAACAAAGGTCGACAAACGCCCTCGCCCACCGGATTTCACGTTGATGACAGACTGACCAATCATTGCGCAACCAGCCATCCCGCCAAAGAAGCCTGAGACAATATTCGAGATCCCCTGGCCTCGGCATTCCTTGTTTTTATCACTCTCTGTGTCCGTGAAATCATCAACAATTGTTGCAGTCATCAATGATTCTAGGAGACCAACCACCGCCATTGAAACCGAGTACGGCAGGATGATCATCAGTGTCTCTAAATTTAGAGGCACTTCTGGCCACAAAAAGACAGGCAACGAGTCCGGTAGTTCGCCGAGATCACCGACTGTTCGAATGTCGATATCAAGTCCTAGCACAATGGCAGTCACCGCAACGATACACACTAAAGGAGAAGGAATGACACGACCCACAACGGGCAGATACGGGAAGCCGTAAATAATTCCGAGACCAACCGCTGTAAAGGCATACACATGCCAGGTCACGTTTGTTAATTCGGGTAACTGCGCCATAAAGATCAGAATCGCGAGCGCATTTACAAACCCTGTAACAACAGAGCGGGATACGAAACGCATCAAACTACCCAGACGCAGATATCCGGCAGCGATTTGGAGCACTCCAGTAAGAACAGAGGCTGCAAGCAAGTATTGAAGCCCATAGTCTTTGACAAGCGTGACCATCAACAGTGCCATTGCTCCGGTGGCTGCTGAGATCATCCCAGGTCGACCCCCTGTGATTGCAATCACGACAGCAATACAGAATGACGCGTAGAGACCAACCTTTGGATCGACGCCCGCAATGATCGAAAAGGCAATCGCTTCAGGGATCAGCGCGAGCGCAACCACCAATCCAGACAATAAATCACCACGGGTGTTGGAGAACCAATCCCTCTGAAACGTATGCAGCATGAAAATTCCTAGTAAATTGCGTCAAGAAGAAGCTAAAAATCAAAACACCTAGTCTAACGGAGATATTGTGCATTGCACAATAGGGATGGTAAACTGCTGCCTTTGTCACCTACTCTTTAGATAAACGGGAATCAAGAAGGAGCATACTTAATGTCGAACGAAGTTGTTGTGTTATCGGCAGCACGGAGTGCCATCGGATCGTTTGGTGGCGGTCTGTCATCATTTGAGCCACAGGAACTTGGCGCAACTGTATTAACAGAAGCGATTCGCCGCTCAGGCGTTGATGCCTTCAAACTTGAATCATTGACATGTGGGAACTGTATCCCAACAGACTCACGATTTGCCTACGTCTCGCGATGCGTGGCCGTGGGTGCAGGTATGCCGATGGAATCTATTGCCCTGACAGTCAACCGTCTTTGCTCTTCAGGCTTGCAAGGTGTGGTCACGACCGCTCAGCAAATCATGCTCGGAGACATCCAATATGGTGCAGGTGGCGGCGTCGAAGTCATGTCGAAAGGCGGCTACATGTCTCCGGATCTTCGCTTTGGTAAGCGTATGGGCGATGCTCAGATGATTGATCTGATGGTCGCAACCCTCACCGATCCGTTCGGTGCCGGGCACATGGGAATCACAGCCGAAAACCTCGCTGAAAAATGGGGTCTGACCCGTGAAGAGCAGGATGCGTTCGCGGTGGAATCACATCGTCGAGCTGCAGAGGCCATCGAAGCAGGCCGCTTTAAAGAACAGATCGTTCCGATCATCAAATCGACCCGCAAAGGTGACATCACAATTGATACTGATGAACATGTTCGTCCTGGGACGACCATGGATGACCTCGCAAAAATGCGTCCAGCATTCAAGAAAGATGGCACTGTGACCGCAGGTAACGCGTCAGGCATCAATGACGGTGCGGCATTCCTGATTTTGGCAAATCGTGAACAGGCAGAAAAAGATGGCCATCAGCCAATGGCACGCCTGGTCTCCTATGCGCTTGCTGGTGTCCCGAATCACATCATGGGTGAAGGTCCAATTCCAGCAAGTCAGCGTGCACTCGCCAATGCTGGTCTGAGCGTTGATGACATGGATGTGATTGAATCCAACGAAGCATTTGCAGCACAAGCGCTAGCGGTCGCCAAAGGGCTGAATCTCGATATGGCGAAAACAAATCCAAACGGTGGCGCGATTGCACTTGGTCATCCCGTCGGCTGTTCGGGCGCCTTCATTGCCACAAAAGCGCTGTATGAATTGAAGCGCATCAATGGGCGCTATGCACTGGTCACCATGTGTATTGGTGGTGGACAGGGCATCGCCTGTGTCTTCGAAAACCTCTAACTATTAATGACCTGTCTCAATGGGGAGGTCATCTCGACTTCCCCATTCAGACCACGAACCATCGTACAGTTTCGGCTCTGGTAAGCCTGCGATTTCAAGGCCAAGAGCAAGCACACATGCGGTCACACCCGACCCACAACTGACAACCACAGGCAAATGATCAACACCTGCGTCAGCGAATCGAGAGCGCACTTCGTCCACTGACTTAAAACGCCCTGTCTCAGAATCCAATAGATCACTGAATGGAACATTCGCACTTCCAGGGATATGGCCTGCACGCATACCAGGACGTGGCTCAGCAGCCTCCCCTTTAAAGCGAGGATTTGCCCGGGCATCCAGAACTAAGTGCTCTTTCGAATCGATGTTCTGCAAAAGATCATCTGCATCAACAACCCAGTGCGGATGAACACGAGATTTAAACGGATGTGGCGGCGGAACCACTTTCCCGCGACCCGATTCCACTGGATGCCCCGCCTCAATCCAAGCCGGCAGTCCACCATCCAGTACAGCGACTTCATCATGACCGAAATAGCGAAACATCCACCATGCACGTGCCGCTGAGAACAGCCCGACACTGTCATACACAACCACTTGCATGCCGGCGCCAACACCGAGGTCTTGCATGGCTTCATCGAACTGCTCAGCGGTTGGCAGCATGTGCGGGAGTGATGCCTCATGATCAGAGATTTCTTCGATGTCAAAACGGAGCGCACCTGGAATATGCTGCTCGATGAACTCAGCGTCGGGATCGCGTTTCACTGTTGGCAGATGATAAGACGCATCTAGAACGATGACATTTGGATCATTGAAGTGATCATGTAACCAATCAACAGAAACAAGTGTGCTAGGCATAGCGGTTGATCCTTAATTCAAGATACCATCACATTAAGCTCCTTCGCTCTTCTTCTCAATGGATTCTGTATGACTGAGGTCAATGCACAGCAAAGGCCTAGCGAATTTATTGCGCTTGCCGCTTTTTTGATGGCAACGATCGCGCTTGCGATCGACATGATGTTGCCAGCAATGGGCTCGATGGCGATTGATTTAGGCCTCACCGAAACACACCGTATTTCATGGGTCATTCTCGGTATTTTTGTAGGGCTTATTTTTGGGCAACTGGTATTTGGCCCGTTATCTGATGCGATTGGGCGACGCGGATCGATTCAAATTGGCATCCTGATTTTTCTTTTTGGAACAGCCATCTGTGCATGGACCGAGTCTTTTGAGGTCTTGATTGCCGGACGGGTGCTTCAGGGATTTGGAGGAGCTGCAACTCGGATTGTGACCCAAGCCATGGTCCGTGACCGCTTTGCGGGCCGTGAAATGGCACGAATCATGTCGTTTGTCATGACTATTTTTATTTTAGTTCCAATCTTATTTTTTTCACAAGAAACCGAAAATCCATGTTCCTTTAAAATTGCTATACAAATATTCAAACCCATTATGAAACTTTATTAAATAATAAAATAAATTTATTTATTCCATTCAATTTCAAGTAGAAAGGTGTAAAACTTAAAGAAAATTAATAAATCCTTTTTTATTATATAAAATATGACTAAACATAAGACAGAAGATTATAAAATTTCTGCGGTTAAATATTACTTGAATAATGATAAAGGAGATGGATATAAGAAAACTTGTAAAATATTTGATTGTAAGAAATCTAC
>RGHP01000261.1 GCA_010024125.1 Gammaproteobacteria bacterium
GGATCAGAGAGTTTTTAAAACTACAAAAACAGATCAAGCAGGATCCCAAGCTTATCGCAGCTGTGATTAAGCAATGGATGGCGGAAGATACCAAACCGAAAAACCGGCCTAAAAAGTGAGGAATCGTTTTGGCAGAAAAACATACGCCTGTGCAGAAAGTTTGGTGGTGGGTGGTTACGCTTTATTATCTAACCCGTGACATTGATGTGGCGATTGAGCGACTTCAGGAGCGCCAAGCGTGCGCAAAGGGCTCGTGCGCTTTGCCAAGTGCCGCTCAGAAAGAGAATCAGGGGAATTAAAAAGCCGCGCGGTTATTACCGAGCGGCCTCTGAGTCATCAGAATTTGATGCCTAGCAAGAAGCGCGCAATCAATCCTTTTTTACCGACTTGATGGCTAGACAACATTTTTCTTTTTTTCTGGTCTTGGATCTCTTGCTCAACGATTCTCACGTATGAACTGAGCAATCCGCGACCAACACCGACTGGAATCATTTCCTTTCTCCTCGTGGTTCGCAGACAACGTTCATTAACAATACTCGCAACATGTGCATAACGCAATATCTGCGCTAAATAAAAATTTTCAATTTAAAATCAGTTGGTAAGGGTTTTGCAGAGTCGAGATCTAGGTTGTTATTTGTCGATAAATCATATGATCTCGATTCTATCCAGAATGGATTGCCCGCTTTTTTTTGTGTAAGGCTAGGGCATGAATCTTCCCTAGGGTTGAAAACGGGGACGGGAGTCCGACATCTAGATAAAACTTATGAGGTCAAAAGTGTCAAAAACTCAGTGTGAAGTGGAAATTCTGGTTCGTGGGGCGCACGATCAAATTATTGCCGGCTTAATGAAGCTCAATGTCGATCAATTACGTGAAGGCCTCGCATGGAGTAGAGCAAATTACGGAAAATTAGATGTCGAGCGTTTGTTAGAAATGGCGATCGAGTTACATGAAAACGCAGAATCTTAGCAATATCGGAATGTTGAGGTTCACGTGGATTCGGTAACTCAAGCTGTTCTAGGAGGTGCAGTCAGCTATGCGATATTAGGTCGGCGACTCGGTAGGCGTGCGGCGATTTATGGCGCGGTTTTAGGTACTTTGCCGGATCTTGATGTTCTCATCGATTTCGGTGGCCCGATCGAAAATATGACCTACCACCGTGGTTTCTCACATTCGTTTTTTGTTCAAGGCGTTGTTTCTCCTTTATTAGCTTGGCTATTTGTTAGGCCAGAGCGCTTGACTGACGCGCTGGCTGGCGATTTTCTTATGTTTTGTCACGCATAGTTTGGCGGATCTATTTACGGTCTATGGCACCCAGGTCTTGTGGCCATTGTCAGTGCATCCGTTTGCTCATTCGTTGTTATTTATTGTTGACCCGCTCTACACCTTGCCTTTAGTGGTCGCGTTCATTATCGCATTGGTCGGCAAACGCTCCGTTAACAATGTGTTGATCAATAACCTCATGCTCGCCGTCTCCACGGGATACTTGATTTGGAGTGCGTGTATTAAGGTACTCGTTGACGACAAAGCGATGCATGCCCTACAGCTACAAGGTATTTCACCCACGACATATGAATCTACACCTGCACCTTTGAATACGCTCTTGTGGCGAAGTGTCGCGATTGATGGTGATTATTATTACGAGATCTGGACATCGATTTTTGATGAAGTCGATCAGGTTCAGATCCAGCGCTATCCGAGAAGTCTCGATTTAGTGAAGGCTGTTTCAGATCACCCGAGCGTTCAACGACTGCAGTGGTTTACCAAGGACCAATACAAAGCTTGGCAAAAGGGAGATCAAATATTTCTCAGTGATCTGCGAATGGGTGTCGAAGGCGCTTATGTCTTCAATTTTGAGGTAGCCAAAATTGAGTCTGAGAAAACCGTACTCGGAAGTTTCGAGCAATTAGAGCAGCGACCACGACTAAATCGTGTGACGAAGATTTGGCAGAGAATTTTTAATCCGGCAATCCAAATATCAGGACGCTAAATGTTGTGAGGTTTTTTCAATTCCAATGGCGGTCCGTGACATCGCTTAAGTCCTCA
>RGHP01000262.1 GCA_010024125.1 Gammaproteobacteria bacterium
CGATATCACTCAGATGCTTGACGACACTAGACCCGATGGTGTGATCGTTGCCTCTCCCACGACACTGCATATCTCGCACGCCAGACATTGCATTCAGGCTGGTGTGCCGGCGCTCATCGAGAAACCGATCTCGGACGATCTGGGAGCAGCGCAGGGGTTAATAAGAGAGGCGGCCCAAACGAACGTCGAATTGCTAGTTGGGCACCACCGCCGGTTTAATCCAATCATTCAGCGGGCTTACCACCTCATCAGGTCAGGTGAAGTAGGTGAGGTGCGTGCGATTAACACGGTCTGTTGGTTTTACAAACCCGACTACTACTTTGACAACGCGCCGTGGCGTAAGAAAAAGGGGGCGGGTCCTGTGTCAGTCAATCTGATACACGACGTCGATCTCATGCGGTACTTTTGCGGCGAGGTTGTCGCCGTTCAGGCGCAGTTCGCGGGCGCGAAGCGGGGCTATGAGAACGAGGACCTGGCGTCCGCGATATTGCGGTTCGAAAGCGGCGCGATAGGCACGGTCTCGGTCTCGGACAGCATCGCGTCGCCCTGGAGCTGGGAGTTCACGTCGGACGAGAACCCGGCGTATCCGTCAACGCAGCAGAGTACTTATTTTATTGGAGGAAGCGAGGGTTCGATTTCGGTCCCGGACCTTCATGTTTGGAGACACGAGGGCGGTCTGGATTGGTGGAAACCCATGCGATCTGAGCGGGCGCCAGCCAAGAATCTAGACCCCTTGGTGAATCAGATAGCTCACTTTCGTAGGGTGATTTTGGGACAGGAGCGACCTTTGGTTTCGGGTACCGAGGGAACGAAGAGCTTAGCGGTAATCGACGCGATACAGCGTGCGGCGGTTACCCACGAATTAGTTCGGTTAGAGGTAGACAAAGAGACGTCCTCGATCTCTAGTGAATTGCCACTTGCTGAAGTAATAACCAGCAGTCAATAAAGAACTGTGAAACCGGTGCAAATGGAAGCGCCAAAAACTATCCGAGGAGGATACAAATGTTAGGAAAGATGAAAATCCATAAGGTAGGAGCGGCGCTGGCTACAGCCGGAGTTCTGATGGCTGCTTCATTTGGCGCTCAAGCCGCGAATAATGTCCCTTCGATGACGTTTACATTAGCGGCGTCGGCGTCTGAGACAGATATGCGTTCTGTCGCGATACGCGAAGTTTTCGCTCCTATGGTTGCTAACTTTGCGAACTTTAAAGCAGGTTACAACAGCTCGCTGTTTGCACAGGGTACGGAGCTTGAGGCCATCAGCCGTGGTAACCTCACTATGTCGATTGCTTCTGCGCAGGAGCTAGCTCAATTCTTCCCTGAGTTTTCGATTTTCGCGACAGGTTACGTTCACCAAGACGCTGCTCATCAGGTTCGGGTTTTTAATGATCCGTTGATGGATCCGTTTAAAAAGAAAGTTGAAGATGAGCTGGGAGTTAAGCTGCTGTCAGTAATGTATCTGGGTCGTCGTCACGTCAACCTTCGTTTCCCTCGCTCAGAGAAGAACGTGATGACTCCAGCTGACTTGGCCGGTGTCAACCTTCGTATGCCTGGCACGGATGCGTGGCAGTTCCTCGGAAAGGCGCTCGGTGCATCACCAACCCCGCTTGCGTTTAACGAAGTTTACACAGCCCTCGCTTCAGGCGCGGTAGACGGTCAGGACAATCCGCTACCAACGGTCGTTGATAAAAAGTTCTACGAAGTGACCAAGCAGATCTCGTTGACGTCACACCTTGTTGATTTGAACTACATCGCGTTTTCAAAGAAAACATGGGACGGGTTAACTGCAGAGCAGCAAATGACTGTCCAGCGTGCGGCGGATGCAGCGGCGTCATTTGGTCGTCTGAAGCAGCTAGACAAAGAAAACAATCTTGCTGAATTCATCCGCAGCCAAGGTGTTGAAATTTACACGCCAGACCTTAAAGCATTCCGGGAGCATGTGCAGGCTCAGTATGTCGGAAGCGAAGCAGCTGCTAGCTGGCCTAAGGGTGTTCTTGATAAGATCAACGCGTTAGGCAATTAAGCAAGTCAATCTGCGAGG
>RGHP01000263.1 GCA_010024125.1 Gammaproteobacteria bacterium
TTGCGCTTCTTGGGCCTTCTGTCATACATCGGTGTAATTGCAGCTTTGGTCCAGATTCTTGAGATGTTTTTGGATAAGTATGTACCGGCACTCTACAACGCACTGGGTGTATTCCTACCATTGATCACAGTGAACTGTGCGATCTTGGGCGCTTCACTCTTCATGGTGGAACGTGACTACACATTTGGTGAATCAGTCGTTTATGGTTTGGGCGCAGGTATTGGTTGGGCGCTCGCAATCACTGCATTGGCAGGCGTGCGCGAGAAGTTGAAGTACTCGGATGTACCAGATGGCCTCAAGGGATTGGGTATTACGTTCATCACAGTTGGACTGATGTCACTCGGCTTCATGTCCTTCTCTGGCGTATCACTCTAAGGAGCATAGAACGTGGAAAATATGACCATTATTCTGGGCGTTGTGATGTTTACCGTGGTCGTCATTGGCCTCGTGGCAATCATTCTAGCGGCCCGTTCAAAGCTCGTGTCTTCTGGTGATGTCACGATCACAATCAATGACAACCCAGATCAGAGCATCAAAGTCGCTGCTGGCGGTAAGTTGATGAATACACTGGCCGATGCTGGTATTTATCTCCCATCTGCTTGCGGTGGCGGTGGCTCGTGTCAGCAATGTCGTTGCGTCATTAAATCAGGTGGCGGAGATATTCTTCCGACCGAAGCATCTGCCTTTACAAAAGGTGAAGTGAAAGAAGGTTGGCGTTTGTCGTGTCAGGTTGCTGTGAAGCAGGACATGAACATCGAAGTTGAGCCTGAACTCTTTGGCGTGAAGCGTTGGGAATGTGAAGTTGTTTCTAACCCGAACGTTGCGACCTTCATCAAAGAGTTAACGCTGAAGCTTCCTGAAGGCGAAAACGTTGATTTCCGTGCAGGTGGTTATGTGCAACTTGAAGTGCCTCCACATCACGTGAAGTTCTCTGATTTCGAAGTCGAAGATGATTATCGTGGTGATTGGGAGCGTTTTGGCTTCTTTAACCTCGAATCGAAAGTTGATGAGACGGTCGTTCGTGCATATTCAATGGCGAACTATCCAGAAGAGAAGGGCTTGGTGAAGTTCAATATCCGTATTGCAACACCACCTCCAGGAACTGATTTACCGCCAGGACAAATGAGCTCGTATGTTTTTAACTTAAAGCCAGGCGACAAGATCACGGTATTTGGGCCATTTGGTGAATTCTTCGCAAAAGACACCGATAACGAAATGGTCTTCATCGGCGGTGGTGCTGGTATGGCGCCGATGCGATCACACATTTTTGATCAGCTAAAGCGTTTGAATTCAAAGCGGAAGATTTCGTTCTGGTACGGAGCACGTTCATTGAAAGAAGTGTTTTACGAGGATGAATACGATCAGTTGGCGAAGGAAAATGACAACTTTGAATGGCATGTCGCACTCTCCGACCCCCAGCCCGAGGACAACTGGGACGGCTTGACCGGCTTTATTCACAATGTGCTGTATGAACAATACCTGAAGGATCATCCGGCACCTGAGGATTGCGAGTACTACATGTGTGGTCCGCCCATGATGAATTCAGCCGTGATCAACATGCTATTGGATCTGGGTGTTGAGCGAGAGAACATCTTCCTAGACGACTTCGGCGGATGACATTGCTGATCCAGCGACGCCTGAGGCCAGCTTTATTGCTGGCCTTTTGCTGTCTGGCCGCCTGCAGCGGCGAGCGACCCCAGCAACTCGGGGGCAGCATCTTTGGGACGACTTGGTCTGCGACCTATCAGCACGCGCCGGATGATCTCAGTGCCGAGGCGGTAAAGACTGAGATCGAGAGTGCCTTCGAGCTCGTGAACCAGAGCATGAATCACTACGACCCAGAGAGTCTGATCAGTGACTTCAACCAATTGCCGCCTGGTGAGCCTATTGAGGTCGACTGGGATTTTGCCTACGTGTTGACTGCTGCGTTGGCACTCGGCAAGGCGACCGGCGGTGCCTATGATGTGAGCGTCAGCGCGCTGTCTGACCTGTGGGGTTTTGGGCCGGACG
>RGHP01000264.1 GCA_010024125.1 Gammaproteobacteria bacterium
AGGCCATATGCACCAAGCATGGCAACTACTCGATCTTTTCCGATCTGCTCACGCGACGTTACTCCAAGTGAAAACCAAGAGGGCAATGAAGCCAGATCAACTTGTCGGACAACGCATTCCGGCGAAGACAAACTATCGCAATAGATTGACACAGCGTGTGTCAATTCTTGGTCAGCGACACTGCAAATCGAGACCGAGTCTACCACCGGCCAATCAATCGATCTGAGGCCTGACTCCAATGCTAGCGGATCAATATGCCCACGCTCTATCGTGCGGTGATCCGCCCATAGACACCACTTCAACAGACTGTTCCCGAAATCGATAAGCAAATGCATTATTGTGGCCTTACGCTCACGTCACCAGCGGACACGTATTCTGCACCAGAGTCAGTCAAAATGCATAAGCGGCCAAACTCATCAATTCCTTGCGCAATGCCTGAGATGCTTCTCTGCACTCCTGTCACCTGAACCTCGCGGCCGTTGAGGAGCCCAACATCATTGTATCGTTTGATGCGATCTGCGGACGTTTGACGGGGATAACTTCGGATCGTCCGCTCCAACTCGTTAATTAAGTGGGCCGTATCACTATCCGTCCAATGGCGATCAATCAGATCACCAACTGACGCAATCGATGCATCAACTCCGGGTGTTGGCCACAGGTTGAGACCAAAACCGACTACAACAAAGGTTTTATCTTGATCACCATACAGCTCCATTAACACACCGGCGAGTTTGCGGTCATCAACCCACAAGTCGTTGGGCCACTTCAGACGTGCCTCGACTCCAAGGCCCTTTAGCGCCTGAGTTAAAGAGACTCCAAGATCGATACTAAGACCTCCAAGATCTTGCACACCTGAGTCGATCCAGACGCCCATCGATAACATCAGTGCATGACCTGGAGCAGCAATCCACTGCTTCCCCCTTCGCCCACGCCCCTTACTTTGATACAAAGTGATCAAGCACCGTTCGAGACGCGTCTCGAGAACAAGCGTATTGGTAGAGGACACCTCCGGATCGATATCGACAGCAAGTGATACCCGTTCCTGAATGATCTTGAGATCTGGAAGATAGACTGGATGCTTTAGCTGATAGCCAATATCGGTTGCATCAATCTGAACACCTAGCGTCTTCAAATACTCGACGCGTTGCCAGATTGCGGCTCTCGAGACATTAAGGATGGCACCCAGATCAGATCCAGACATCAAGTGACCCTCGGAAAGACGCTCAAGGACTGGCAACCAAGTCGAAGGTTTCATGGCGCTTCAGCTTGCTGGTTTGCTGGTTTGGGAGCAGCGTACAGAACGAGCAGCACCCCAGCAGCCGCGAGCGCAATGCCGGGCCATGCTTCGACTGGCATCACCTCTCCCACAACGAGCCACGCAATAAGCGCAGCAATACCAGGCACCAGAAACATAATGCTGGTGACTTGAGAGATCGCTCCAAACCGCACCATTGTAAGCATTAAGAAGATACCGAGGAGCGAATTACCGAATACCAAATAAGAAAGCGCTCCCATCATCGATGAAGTCCATTCCGTTTGATATCCCTCGAAATAGAGTGCGATTGGCACACTCACAACGCTCGCAAAAGCGTATTGGATGACATACACGAGAAGCGGGTGACACGCCGGGCGTTGGCGCTTGTCATAGACCTGCCCAAGCGATAGCGAGACCACTGCAACAAAACCAAGAACAGCTCCCAATAACGCACCATCGGAGAAATGACCTTGCACAAAAATAACCCAAGAGGCCCCAACCAGACCGACAATCAACCCAGCCCAAATGCGTGCGGGAGGGACATGGCGATTCACAAGTGACGCAACAATCGCGATAAGGACGGGTTGAGACGCAGCAAATAAAGCGAGGACACCTGCTGATGCTCCGAGAGACAGTCCGAAATAAATACAGAGGAAGTGTCCTAACTGCAAGAAAGTCGCAACAATTAATAAGTCTTTGAACGCACGTTTATCAGGCCATACCGGGCGAAATATCAA
>RGHP01000265.1 GCA_010024125.1 Gammaproteobacteria bacterium
CGAACCATGGTGTGAAGGTATTGCACGAAGCCTCCAAATTTTTTTTTCAAAATAACTTTTATTTGTCCAGAATTAGGCGCATAAAGCAGTCTCAGATTACTACAGAAGTCGAATGCTATGCGTTATATCTTGGTTGCTTTTTCTTTTGTTATTTCTCAATCACTGATGGCTGCTGGGCCGCCAGTTTTTGTCGATGAGGCAAAGCTACTGGAGGTGCAAACGGGAACCTCTGTAGCCGGAAGACTGGTGGCTGGGAATATTTCTACGCTGTCTGCTCAGATTGCAGAATCGGTTATTGCTGTTAGTGCTGCCGTTGGGGATAGGGTTAAGGCTGGGGCCGAGCTTGTGCGACTAGACGATACTGCATTGAAGAATAATCTGCAGGCACTGCAAATTCGAAAAGCATATTTACTCTCTAGCCTTAACCTCCTGAAACAACGCGAGACCGTAAGAGCTAGACAACTCGACCGTGCCAAGTCGCTTACAAATCGCGATTTATTAACTCGAGATGCAACTGAGCAGGCCGAATTAAATTTGATCCAGACACGAAGTGACATCGAAAAAACCACCTTCGATATTGAAGATTTGACCATCAAGATATCGGATATGATGCGACAGCTGTCGCAGACCATTGTCAGGACAAAGACAGCTGGCCGAGTCATTGAGGCTAACGTGAATAGGGGTCAGTATGTCCGGCCTGGAGACAAATTGTTCTCACTTATTCCAGATTCTGGTATCGAGGTTGAGGTTGACCTCAGGCCTGAGGCATACGAGGCACTGAAGGTCGGTCAAGTAATAAGAGGGAGACTGCGTGGAGATAGCTACGCCCTCAAAGTAAGGGCGTTGCTGGCTCAGCAGAATCAGCGAACCGGATCTCGTGTCGCTCGTTTGCTTTTTGCTCAGGCCCCTGAGGTGGCATTGGTGCTTGGCGAGTCAATTGATTTAAAGCTCCCGTTAGGTGAATTAGCCAGCCAGGTGACGGTGGCGAAAGATGCCATTATTCCAGGGAAAAAGGGTCATAGGGTGGTCTTAGTTGTTGACGGTAAGGCGGAATACAGGCGGGTAGAATTAGGCGACGGTGTTGGAGATCGCATCGTTGTACTTCAGGGTGTCAAGCCGGGCGACATTGTTGTGACTCAGGGTCAGGATGGGCTTCGTAAAGGCCAGGAAGTCAGTGTCGTGAGGGATAAAACATGAACGGATTGATCAAGGGTTCGATATCTCATCCGATTGCCATTTTGGCGATAGTGCTTTCTATGATTCTGTTTGGTGTGGCGTCACTCCAAACGATTCCTATCCAGATGACTCCCGATATAGAGAAACCTATCCTCCAGGTCCGTGTAAGTTGGCCTGGCGCATCGCCTAAGGACGTGGAACAAGAGATCGTCCTTCGTCTGGAGCGCGAATTAACGGGGCTCTCTGGCGTACAGGACATCTCTAGCGACAGCAGACGTGGTTCAGGTAGGGTCTCATTAACCTATGAAGTCGGTCATGATATGGATGATGCTTTGGTCAAGCTGTTGGGTCAGCTGGCGAGAGTTTCTGGACTACCTAACGACGCAAAACAACCGGAAGTTAGAACCTCTAACTCTGAAGATTCACCAATCGCACGCTTGGCACTGGTCGCAAAGGATGGAAATTCAATCGATGTAGATACGCTCGGTGAGTTTGTAGAGACCGTGATCATAGAGCCCATGAGTCGAATTCCAGGTGTCGCAGAGATCGACACTCGAGGTGGATCTAAGCGGGAAATTCGGATTTTGTTGGATATGGATCGAGTCGCCAACTACGGGATGTCGATTCAGGAAGTAGTTGATGCCGTTAGGTCCTCGTCTGCTGAGGTTACGGCCGGGGAAATTACGGAAGGAAAGCGGAGTTTTGTGCTGAGGACCGAGGCGATAAGCTACACTCCTGAGACCGCTAAAAATCTAGTTATCCGGACCGATCTTAGTTCCGGGAACGCGTCGATCATTCGACTATCGGATGTG
>RGHP01000266.1 GCA_010024125.1 Gammaproteobacteria bacterium
TCGACGATAACGACCTCGCTGTCATTGTGTAGAGCGATAGCCTCTGACGACGAAATTTCCTTGATTTGTTGTTTAGCGCGAGCCACGAGCTCTGCCGAAGAGATGGTAAGTTTTTTCAATGGATTACCCCCGCTGAGAATACGCTTAGGGTAGCAAAATTGCGTGGGTGAGCGTTGGAGATATTTCCGCCGCCGATTGGGAAGAGCGGTGTTTGTGACCGCTCTTCTTGTCGTAGTTTTAGATCGTCTTTTCGTTGATCAGGTTCGCTACTTCGGCGACCGTCATACCCTTATAGTCACCCTTGCCAGCGAGGTGCTCGGCGACGCGGTAGTTGGTTCTAAGCTGCTGGCCTAAGACGATCCCGTCGTAGATCGACTTAAATGCTGTGATGACCTGACGGCGGACCGCTACGCAGAAATTACATGATGTTTCGAAAGCAACGCTTGTGGCTTGCATGACAGACATTTTAGTGCTCCTTTTGAGAGGTTGTTACAATATGT
Source organism: Gammaproteobacteria bacterium (assembly GCA_010024125.1). Taxonomy (GTDB): domain Bacteria; phylum Pseudomonadota; class Gammaproteobacteria; order Pseudomonadales; family Litorivicinaceae; genus HIMB30. Next base: position 501 of record RGHP01000266.1, read on the forward strand.
AACTATACTAAGGTCTATACTAGTGCAATGCAACAAGAATGTTCAGAAATCTCAAAAATGTGCCCTACGAATGTTCACGTGGGGCGACAGCGGCCCCCTCAACCTGGTGTCTACTGATGGCGTCCGAAACAAAACCGCTTCGTTTCAGCTCCTCGATAAAGCTCGCGAGAAACGAAGCGGCCTCTGGCCCCCTTGTTTTTGGGAGCCCCATCGCCTGTCGTATCGTCATAAACGGCTGGTCTAAGATATGAAGCTCAGGGTGGCGCCGCTTATCAAGTTCAAGCTGCTGTGTGACACCGGCAGCGACGTCGTAGTTCCCGTCGAAGAATACATCGACCACGTCGGCCGATGTCGGTGCATGGATGATGGTCGCATTCTTAAGCGTCCGCGACAGGTACAAGTCGTAGGCGCTACCTCTCCCGACGACAACGGTTTGGTCACTCCGATCGACTTGGTCCAACCCTGATATTTCTGACCCTGCCCGGACGGCATAGCTGCCGGTGATCAGTACGTAGGGTGCGGTGAAGTTAATCTTCTCACCCCGCTTCGGGTCGATCGCGAAGAAGCCGATGTCGGCCTCTTCAGACTCGACGGCGTTGACTGATTTCCCGGCGGCATCAAAGACGACCAGATCCAGTTCTACCTCTAGCTGTCTCGCTAATTCGGTCGCAAGGTCGATCGAGATTCCGAAGGGCTGATCAGTCTCAGTTGTCCGATTTGCTAGGAGAGGGTTGCCGAGATTAATAGATGCTCTCAGCTTTCCTGTTGGTGTAAACGCTTTTTTGACGCTTGATTGGTTCATTTATTGTGTCCGACTAAAAGAATGGGTTCAGACGGATCGCTATTCAGTCCAAATAATACTTGGAGACCCGACGGATTGCGGATTGTATCCATATGCGACAGATGTACTCTACTTAAAGGAGGAAATTATGATCCATATTCGAAAATCCGAGAGCAGGGGCGTCGCCGATTTTGGTTGGCTCAAGTCAAGACACACATTCTCGTTTGGTTCCTGGTACGACCCAAGGTTTATGGGTTTCTCGGTCCTCCGTGTCATCAACGAGGACCGGATCGAGGTGGGGAGCGGTTTTGATACCCACGGACATCAGAACATGGAAATCATCTCTTACGTAAAAACCGGCGCGCTAGCTCACAAGGACTCGATGGGTAATGTCGAAACGATCCCTGCCGGTGACGTCCAGCGGATGTCGGCTGGTACCGGCGTCCTTCACTCTGAATTTAACGCGGCTGATGCTGAGACCCACTTCTTTCAGATCTGGATCCTTCCTCAGACTGATAATATCGCGCCAAGCTACGAGCAGCGTTCGGTCTCTGAGATGGTGACAGCCAATAACTTGACCCTCTTGGTGTCCCCGGATGGTCGCGACAATTCGCTGTCGATCAATCAGGACGCGTTTCTCTACAAGATCAATCCTACTCAGGCTCTGACAGAGGTCGAGCTTGATCCTCATCATTGTCA
>RGHP01000267.1 GCA_010024125.1 Gammaproteobacteria bacterium
CTCGGCCTTTCGATTAATGTTATTTCTTTGGCTGGGCTTGCATTTGCTGTCGGAATGGTTGTCGACGCCTCGATTGTCAGTCTGGAGAACATCTACCGTTTGAAGCAATCGGGAGTGCCCTCTATGAAGGCGGCGTATTGGGGTGCTCGCCAGGTCTGGGCTCCCATCCTCGGTTCTGCGTTGACTACGGTAGTGGTTTTTATTCCTATACTGATTTTGGATCTACCGGTAGGACAGTTATTCAGGGATATTGCTGTCGCTATAAGTGCCTCGGTCTTGGTGTCTGTTTTCGTTTCGATCACTGTCATCCCAGCCCTTTCATCTAGATTCATCAAGCATGTAAATAGCGGAGATCAGGTCCTACGAATCCCGATCATCGATCATCTTGGTAGGGGTTTTAAAGCCTTCGTTATGGCTTATGGTAGGGTCGTAACAAAATCAAGCGCCATAGGGCTAATGGTCGTTACGATCTTAATTGCGGGCTCGATAACTGCAATCGTAGCGATGATACCGCCGTTAGATTACCTGCCGGATGGCAACAGAAACTTTGTCTTTGGACGTATATCTGTCCCTTCAGGATACACACAGTCAGCAACCCTCGACTTCGCCCAGTCCATGGAAGATGTTGCTAGACCGTTATGGGAAAACGAAAAACCGGATAATGGACCTCATATCGACCGCTTCTTTTTTGTGGCGTTCAACAGCGGCGCATTCGCTGGGGCCGCGACCGCTGACCCGAGTAGGATTCGTGAGCTGATTCCAGTTTTGGCGGATCCTGTAGCAAAGGCTCCGGGTGCGCGAGCCTTCGTAACTCAGGCTTCGTTATTTGGCCGGTCGGTGGGAGGATCTCGTGGGATCTTAATTGACGTGTTGGGCCCAGATTATGATTCGGTTGAGCCAGTATTTCGAGACATTCGTCGCCAAGTCGGCCAATTATTCCCTCGAAAAGCTGGACACCAGGTGAGAGTTAGACCGTCAGAAAACGCCGTAAGCCCAGAAGTAGTGGTAAGACCTAACCCTGAAGCTCTTGCCAAGGCTGGTGTTAGCGCTAGAGATTTTGCACAAGCGTTAGACGTATACAACGATGGGATTCTTGTCCGAGAGATACCACTTGGGGGTGAACTTGTTGAGCTTGTACTAACGACGAAAAGTCGAGACACAGCGAAACTTGAGGATATATCTGACATTCCTATGATTTCGAGGGATGGATCATTAGTGAAGATTGGGCAGGTCGCAGATGTTTCGATTGAGTCTGCGCCTAACCAATTGCTGAGACAGTCCGGTAGACGCGCGGTGACAATTGAACTCCGACTTCATGAATCGGTACCCCTTGAAGTAGCAATCAAGCAGATCAAGGATGAAATCGTCGATCCCTTTAATTTGGAATCTAAGAACGGTGTTCGTATCCAATTGTCAGGTGCAGCCGATGAGCTATCTAAGGCATGGAATGCGATGCAAAGTAATGTAATCATGGCGATAGCCGTGATCTACCTCCTGTTGGTTGTACTTCTCAGAAGCTTTAGCCTTCCGCTAGTAATTTTAGTAACTGTTCCTATCGCTGCTACGGGCGGCATACTGGGACTAGCTTTTCTTAATCAGTTTGTCGACCAATCTCTAGATATGCTGACGATGCTGGGTTTTATCATTCTGACAGGTGTGGTGGTGAACAATGCTATCCTAATGGTCGAGCAGACCCTTTGGCATATACAGCATGATGGGATGAAATCTACCGATGCGATTCTTGAGGCCACTAGCAATCGGATTAGGCCTATATTCATGTCAACCTTAACTAGTCTGTTTGGTTTGCTGCCCTTGATTATCTTCCCTGGTGCGGGTTCAGAGTTATATCGAGGAATTGGAGTAGTCGTTTTTGGTGGCTTATTGTTATCCACATTATTGACACTGTTCTTCGTTCCGCCACTGATGTCTGTATTGATGAAACGGTTCAGTCCACCTGCTCCTCTGGGAGATTTTACTGAG
>RGHP01000268.1 GCA_010024125.1 Gammaproteobacteria bacterium
AAAGAACAATGGTTCTATCAATCGGTACCAGGCGTTGATCACGCGTTGCCTTACCAAAAACCAAGTGTGTGCGCAGACTTAATTTGTGCGCATTTTGGTCGCTAGCGCGCCACTTTTCGTTTGCCAGTGACTTGAAGAATCCGCGCACTGATCTCTTCAACAGACCGTTCAGTTGTCGATAAAAATGGAATCGCATGCCGACGGTAAAGCGCTTCGACTTCATTAACTTCGTACTGACATTGTTTCAATGACGCATATCGAGAATCAGGCCTGCGCATCTCTCGAATTGCTTGCAGTCTTTCTGGATCAATTGTTAGCCCAAACAGTTTTGCCTTGTGTTTTCTTAAGGTGTCGGGCAGTTGATCATCATCGAGATCGTCTTCGGTCAGTGGGTAATTAGCGACTTTGAGTCCGTATTGCATTGCCAAATACAGGCTGGTTGGCGTTTTCCCTGAGCGCGATACACCAATGAGTATGAGATCTGCCTGGTCGTAGTAGCGAATCCGAGCTCCATCATCGTTATCGAGAGCAAAGTTGATCGCATCAATACGGCGTGCATATTGACCATCGGGTGCAACCGCATGACTCATCCCCACCGAATAGCTCGAACCTTGCCCAAGTTCTCGTTCAAGTGGCTTCAAGAAGGTTTGGAAAATATCCACCAGAAATCCGTTGCAATCCGCAAGCACGTCACGGACTTCTTGGTTCACGATTGTGTCGAAAACGATCGGTGTAATGTTGTGTTCAGCGCCTGCAGCATTGATTTCTGATACCGCTTTTTTTGCTTTTTCAACGCTATCAATATAGGGCAGTGTGGTCTTATCGAACTGTACAGAGTTGAATTGGCTCAATAAAGCCTGTCCCAAGCCTTCGGCGGTCAGACCAGTTCCATCTGAAATAAAGAATACTGGACGAATTTCTGAGGTCATATTTGGTTCCAAATCATTTATACTATGCCGCTTTATCGATGGCCGTCTGACGTTTCTCGAGGCAGTGCAAGGAAGCGAGCTCAAGATTAGTCTGCGTCAGCGGTTTCTAAGACACAAGACGGAAGGGGATTCCTTTTGGACAATTATATCCTTTGGTTTGATGAGCTCGGCATGAATGATGTTGAGCGCGTAGGTGGAAAAAACGCATCACTTGGCGAAATGATTTCGAATCTGGCTGGAGCTGGAGTGAGCGTGCCAAACGGATTTGCGACAACTGCACATGCATATCGCGAATTTTTGGCCCACGAAAACCTTGCAGATCGCATTAATAAGGCGCTAGCGGCGTTAGACGTGGAAGACGTCAACGCGTTGGCAAAAACAGGTGCCGAGATTCGCTCATGGATCATCGATACACCGTTCCAACCCGCTCTCGATCAGGCAATTGAAGATGCATTTGCCAAAATGACAGCCGACAACGCAGGGATGAAAGTTGCGGTTCGCTCGTCGGCGACTGCAGAAGATCTTCCTGATGCGTCTTTTGCGGGTCAGCAAGAGACTTTCCTGAATATCTCTGGGATCGAGAACGTTAAGCATGCGATCAAGGAAGTCTTTGCGTCATTGTTTAATGACCGCGCAATTTCATACCGTGTGCACCAAGGCTTCGCGCACGAGTTAGTCGCATTATCAGCTGGCATCCAACGCATGGTCCGCTCTGAGACGGGTGCTGCTGGTGTGATGTTCACGATGGACACAGAGAGTGGCTTCCGTGATGTGGTGTTTGTGACTGCTGCCTATGGTTTGGGTGAGACGGTTGTTCAGGGTGCTGTTAACCCAGATGAATTCTATGTTCACAAGCCAACGCTTGAGGCTGGTCGTCCAGCGGTATTGCGTCGAACACGTGGCTCAAAACTGATCAAAATGGTGTATGCAGATTCATCAAAGCCTGGTCGCTCAGTTGAGACCGTTGACGTTGATCCCGTGGAGCGTCGTCAGTTCTGTGTGACTGATGCAGAAGTCGAGTCACTCGCGCGCCAGGCATTGATCATCGAA
>RGHP01000269.1 GCA_010024125.1 Gammaproteobacteria bacterium
GATAAGGTCACTTCATCGTTATAGGTTTGAGTGCTACTTGTTGTGACATTGGCACCGAGGTTAGAGGTACCCGAAACTTCTAATGTTGATAAGCCAGTCGCTGCACCATCAAGATCTAAATTACCGGTCACAGTTAAGGCATTGTTACCACCCGCAAGAGTCGATACGAAGTTCACAGTTGAACCTGTGAGGGTTCGATCACCACCTGAGAGTGTCACACCACCATTGTAAGTCTGTGTTGATGAGGTGGTGACATTCGCACCGAGGTTAGAGGTGGATGATACTTCTAAGGTGGTTAAACCAGTGGCTGCACCATCTAAATCTAAGATACCAGTGATGGTGAGCGCATTCGAACCACCCGCAAGAGTCGATACGAAGTTCACGGTGGAACCTTCTAAGGTTCGATCACCACCAGATAAGGTCACTTCATCGTTATAGGTTTGAGTGCTACTTGTTGTGACATTGGCACCTAAGTCAGCTGTCGAAGTCACTGTCAATTCAACCACTTGCGTCATCGCACCATCGAGATCAAGGGCACCGGTGATGGTCAGGTCATGGGAGCCTGTACCGGTGATGGTGTCACCGAAGTTAACAGTAGAAGCCGTTAAGTTACGATCGGCAGCGGATAAGGTGGTTGCCCCATTGTAAGTCTGAGTTGATGTAGTGGTCACATTCGCACCTAAGTCAGCTGTGGATGACACATCAATGCTGGTCGCTGCCGTAATGGCGGCATTCAGATCGAGGGTACCGTTAATGTCCATCACACCTAAGGTGCGGGTGCCACCCACCACACCATTAAACTCGGTTTCAGAGGCTGTGACGGTGAGGTTATTGGTCTCACTTCCCTCTGAATCCACTGTGCTGGTGAAGGTCACTTTACTGCTAGAGGTCGCGATCGTAGTCGCACCCGTTAAGGTCACAGCACCACTGTAGGTTTGTGTACCTGAGGTAGTGACTGAGCCACCCATGTCAGAGGCACCTGAGATGGTGAGTGCGGATGTACCTGCAGTGCGGCTAATGGTGCCATCGAGATCTAAGGTGGCAAACGTTTGAGTGGCTTGTAAATCTAAAGTAGCACCTGATGCGATGGTAAGGTCAGTTGAGCTGCTTAAAGCACCGGTCAGTTTAATCGTACCAGCATTAATGGTGGTGTCACCGGTGTAGGTATTGGTACCTGAGAGGGTTAATGTAGCAGAACCCGTTTTGATGATTGAGCCTGTGCCTGATATGACGTTCGCGAAGGTTTCATTGGATGATAGATTTACAGTCAGTGTGTAGCTGCCAAGATTGACCGATGTGTAACCTGATAAGGACGTGTAGCTCGTGTTACTAGTTAATGTTAGGTTGTTGACGCTATTCGACAAAACCCCACTAATGTAGATGCTGCCTGCAACGGCATTGGTATTGCCGCTGTAGCTACCGTTAATGTACAAGTTACCTGTACCGTACTTAGTGACGAGAAGGTTGGAAGCTGTTAAATCGGATGCCCAGGTGACGTTCTGTCCGTTCGTATCTATCTTGAGTGTGTCGCTGTCACTCAAACTAAATCTGCTTGAGTAATCGGTCGTATTCGACGCACTGTGTTGTAGGGTGCCTCCAGAGAAGGTAATTGTCCCCGAGGAGCCAATCGCGTTCGCACTCCCCACATTCAACTCACCCTCGGTTAGCTCCAAGGCAAAACTATTAGAGCCTGAGAGGGTCAGGGTACCCGAGCCAATCTTGTTTAGGCCTGAGAGGGTTAAATCGCCCGAGTAGGTGGTGTCAGCGTCATTATTACCGATGGAGATGGTTTTGCTTGAGCTATCGTAGATGCCTGTTCGATTGCCGCTTAAGCCACCCAGCACAATGTTATCCACGCAAAAACAGAGCATTTCCCATGCCTCGCCGTTGTTTGGGATGTAGGTGTTGTCATAAATGAGTGTTGAATTTTGTAGTGCGTTGGCATGATAAATCCATAGGCCA
>RGHP01000270.1 GCA_010024125.1 Gammaproteobacteria bacterium
TTTTTGTTGAGTATCAGTGTTGGCTATGGTCTTCAAAAATCTGCCCGCAGAAAAAAACTCTGTTAATTTTTAAAAATTTGGTACATTTGATATTACTAGAAAGTAAACTTTTCTCACATCATTACTAAGTCGCAAAAGCATGAATGATTTTTCCGGAACTGTGTCCCCCGCTCCGCTAAAGACACAATATGATGTTGTGGTTCTCGGCTCCGGCGCCGCCGGTCTAGCCACCGCTTTGTTCTCCGCACTCCGCGGGATGAACGTTCTGGTTATCGAAGAGAGCGCTCACATTGGTGGGACGAGCGCGCTATCGGGTGGAACAACCTGGGCACCGCTCTCATCAATCGGAAAGGCGGTCAATGACTCTGACTCACTTCAATCAGTGACCACCTTTCTTGACTCGATTATCGGCAACCAACAGAAAGACCAGCGCGATCATTTCCTTCAAAAAGCGGGGCTTGCGATCCAAGAATTGGAGGATAAGACCCACGTTCATTTCCGCCCATGCCCAAAGCACCCGGATTACATATGGACCAACGACGACGCGACACTGAACGGTCGAGCGATTGAGCCGGTCCCGTTCTCAACGCGCGGGCTCGGAAAACTGCGAGAACTTATTCGCCCACCGATCCCCGAGTTTACCGTTCTCAACGGCATGCAGATCGATCGTATAGACATAGGAAACTTACTCAAGCGCTACAGCAATATTGGTTCGTTCTTTTACGTCTCACGCCTGGTGGCTCGCTACGCTCTTGATCGATTGCTGTTCGGTCGCCACACTCGCGTCGTGATGGGTCAAGCACTTATCGCTCGTTTTTTTCAGTCATGTCTTGAGCACAACGTCGAGTTCGTGACCGAAGCAACAGTCATCCGCTTGATAAAAGACAAAATGAAAATTCAGGCGATCACAGTAAGCAAAGGCAACGAAGAAAAGACGATAGGTATAGGGGCATTGGTGGCGGCAACCGGCGGGCTTGGACAGCATCCGACACGAAGAGGCACGGTATACCCAAAAACCTTGTCACCGTATTCTCCAGCCAACCCTGAAAACAAAGGCTCGTTTCACGATCTACTGGACCAAGAAAATATCGGTTACGGATCTTCCGCAATCACCCCAGCCTTTTACGCCCCCGTGTCAGTCAGGAAGCGTGTAGACGGGACCACAGCCGTATACCCTCACTTCGTGTTTGATCGGAGCAAACCCGGGACCTTGTGCGTAAACGATAAAGGCCAACGCTTTATCAATGAGACAATCTCCTATCACGACTTCGGGAAAACAGTCCTCAATAACGATCAAGGAGATCGAGCGATCTGGTTGATCGCTGACTCAAAAGCAATCACCAAGTATGGCCTCGGAATGTTGAGGCCAGGCGGCGACAACCCGATTCCGTTGGTCAGGAATGGGTACCTGAAAACTGGCTCGACGGTTTTTGAGCTCGCGAGAGAGATTGGGGTTGATACAGAGACTCTGGTTAAAACCGTCGACAGATTCAATGGGCTCTGTAAAACAGGAACTGACGATGACTTTGGTCGAGGATCAACCGAATACCAGAGACACAACGGTGATCCTACTCATGGGCCCAATCCGACTATGCGGGCGCTCGAGGGACCCTTTTATGCGGTTCAGCTGTTCATCGGAGATATCGGTTCGGCCACCGGGTTCAGTACGACGCCGTTCGGTCAGATCATGGCCAAGGACGGCTCGGTTTGGAACAACCTTTACGCCGCTGGAGGAGACATGCTGTCAGTCATGGCCGGTCATTACCCCGGGCCCGGTATCACCATTGGCCCAGGAATCACCTTCGGCTACATCGCCGCTAACCATATCAATGACACACGAAAAGGCATTGCATGAACAATTTTCAACTGACAGGTGAGACCCTGATTTACCCAATTATAGGCGACCCTATCGCACAGGTTCGCTCTCCAAAATTTCTGACAGCCATCATGC
>RGHP01000028.1 GCA_010024125.1 Gammaproteobacteria bacterium
ATAAAACCAATCGGTGCAGCGTCGTTATCGCCGATTCTTGCTAGAATGCGGGCGACCTCAGCAATCATTTGCTTTTGTCCAAGCCGAGGCTTTAGGTTCTTCGCCTCGAGAAAATCGCTATACAGTGCCTGAATGCTTTGTTTGGTACTCGGTGAGATTGCGGTCACTAAACTGTCTTTGTTGTGTGAAAACCTGAGTGTAGGGGATTTTAATGACTACGTCCGATATCGCGAAACAGGCTGTTCGTCTTGGGGGCCAAAAAGCACTCGAGTACTTCAAGGCGAGAGACCAGCTGACGATCGATCTCAAAGGACCTCAGGACTATGTCAGCGAGGCAGATCGTACGGTTGAAGCGACTATGATCGATTTCCTTCAAGGACATTTCCCAAACGACGGTTTTCTGGGCGAAGAATCGACCGAGATCAAACAAACCAGGCAGTGGGTGATTGATCCGATTGATGGAACCACTAACTTTATTCGTGGACTGCCCTATTTTTGCACCACGCTCGCCTTGGTTGAGCATGAGACTGTCATTGGCGGCTGGATTTTTGATCCCACCCGAGATGAGCTGTATGAGGCAAGTTTAGGTGACGGTGCGTACTGTAACGGTGAACGTCTTAAGCCAAATTGGCGTAAATGCTTCTCAACTGGATTAGTCGGCATTTGCCATAGCTCTCGACTGACAGCGCAAGAGCTGGCTGGTCGTATTACAGGAGCACTCGAGCGAGGCGCCATCTTGCGGCAACCGGGTGCGGCTGCATTGATGCTGTGTGATCTTGCAGTGGGAAGACTTGATGTGCTGTTTGATCAACATTTGAAGCCATGGGATTCCATTGCTGGTCTTCTCATTGCCCATGAAGCGGGTGCAATTGCGAGTGACTATTTAGCACATTCTGACTGGCGCAACACCCCGCAAGTGACGTTCGCATCGGGACCAGAAATCTATTCTGAAGTACTCGAGCTTTGGCCTGAAGCTCGCAATCTTTCGTTACTAAAGAACAGAGCTTGTAGCTAAAAGCCGACCGGCAGAAACACGATCGATGCGGCGCCACGGGCAACCGCATTCAGAGTCCGCTGATCCTTTTTGGCAAGTGCGGTCGACAGCGCGTCTTGCAGACCGATCATCTCGCCCATTAGCTGAGAGTAGGATGCATTTAAGATCTGATCCTGCATGCCATCTGCATAGAGGTAAGGTTTCCCATCCTGCGTACGCTGAGTGCGGAGTAAATAGGCGGCAGTTTCGACATTGCGCGCCGAGTTGTAGATAAATTGAGCTGTTGGCAGATCATCAAGCAGGAGAAATTCACGCCGATGATCAAATGCGTGATTCACCATGGATTGCAAACCACCAACGAATGCATACACCCTGTCACCGGTGAAATCTGGATGAAATGCCATACGCACGAGTTCGTCAGGCTTTGGACTGCCAAACTCTTGAAGATTTAAACGTGGCGCTTTGAGCTGTTCGACGCGAACTTCAATGGTGGTATTTGATGGTAATTGGATCGGATTTCGACGATAGAGCTTAACCAGTAATAGGCTTAAGCTCTGATCAAGCTCTGTGCGAACGGCCTCAACAAAGAATGCAGTATCGCTTTTTGCGAGGTTTTTTACTTCAGGCGGTGCCTTAATCGGCACCGCACAGGCGACGAGCGACAGGCTTATAACAAACCAAATCGCTCGTTTCGTTACACAGAAAGCTCTGTTAATAATGCATTCACCCGTTTGAGGTAACCAGGCGCATCATCAAGCTTCCCTTCGGCTCCAAGCTGCGCATGATCAAAGACCAATCGAGCCAACTCTTTGAAGCGGCCCTCATCCCTTTCAGATTCTAACCGCATTAGAAGTCCATGGTCAGTGTTGATCTCAAGAATCGGTTTAGAAACAGGCATCGCCTGACCAGCCGCCTCCATGATTTGGCGCATTTGTGGCCCCATATCATGCTCTGTCAACACCAACACAGCTGCAGAGTCCGTCAGACGCACGGATGGCTTCACATCCTCGACCTCGTCAGACAATGCTTCTTTCATCCGTTTAATGAGCTCTTTATGCTCCTTGGACTCTTTTTTCTGCTCTTTCTTTTCGTCTTTACCTTCGCCCGGAAGTTCTAGACCATCGCGAGTGACATCAACGAACTTGTGATCCTTGTATTCCTGCAAATGACCCATCAGCCACTCATCGATGCGATCAGAGAGCAGAAGAACCTCAATCCCACGCTTCTTGAATGCCTCAAGGTACGGGGAGCCAAGCGCATTGGTATGCGATTCAGACACGAGATAATAAATATCTTTCTGACCGTCGATCATACGGCCAATGTAGTCCTCAACACCGACCTCCTGCTTTGCTGTATTGGTCTGTGTTGATGCAAAGCGTAACAGTTTGGTGATACGTTCTTTGTTTTGGTGATCTTCAGCCGGGCCTTCTTTTAGACACTCACCGAAGGTCTCCCAAAACTTTTGATACTTTTCAGCATCATCTTTCGCTAATTTTGCAAGCATATCCAACGCACGACGTGTCACTGCAGACTTCATAGCTTCAACACGTGCGTCTTTTTGCAGAATTTCTCGAGACACGTTGAGACTCAAATCCGACGAATCAACGACACCTCGGATGAACCGCAAGTACAGTGGCAAGAACTCTTCAGCGCGATCCATGATAAATACACGCTGTACGTATAGCTTCAAACCACGTGGGCTTTCACGATTCCAAAGATCAAAAGGCGCTCGCGCAGGCACGTACAAAAGCCCTGTGTATTCGCTTTTACCCTCAACTTTGTGGTGACTCCAAGTCATTGGGTCCTCAAAGTCGTGTGCGACGTGTTTGTAGAACTCGTTGTATTCCTCGTCAGTTATTTCAGTCCGAGGACGAGTCCAAAGTGCGGTCGCCTGGTTAACCTGATCCCACTCCGATTTCGCTTCTGAATCATCGTCTTTTTCAACTTCATTCTTCAGATACACAGGAATCGAGACGTGATCTGAGTATTTGGTGACCAAATGCCGAATCCGATACGTTTCACCGAATTCACTTGCATCCTCTTTAAGCGTTAGACGAATTTCAGTACCACGATCGGCTTTGTCGATGCCCTTAATCGTGTACTGACCATCCCCATCTGACGACCATTCAATCGCATCACTCGATTCATTGCCCGCGCGTCGAGTTCTGACAACGACCCGATCAGCAACGATAAATGCGGAGTAAAACCCGACGCCGAATTGGCCGATTAAATTCGCATCTTGCTTTGAGTCGCCAGATAAATTCTTGATAAATTCAGCAGTACCCGATTTCGCAATGGTACCGAGATTCTGAATCACGTCATCGCGAGTCATGCCGATACCGTTATCAGCGATCACGAGCTCTTTTGTCTCCGGATCAACTGAAATACGAACGGCCATTTCTGAATCTGACTCCATCAGATCCGGTGCATCAAGCGCTAAGAATCGAAGCTTGTCACAGGCATCATTCGCGTTTGAAATCAGTTCTCGAAGAAAGATTTCGCGATTTGAGTACAAGGAATGCACCATCAGGTGCAAGAGTTGTTTGACTTCCGTCTGGAATCCCAAGGTTTCTTCTTTTGCAGTCATCGTCCTAATCACTGTTCGTATGTTGAAAGAATGACTCACTAAGTTGGGATCATTTTTGAAATTCCAAGCATAAAAAAGCCCCGAAGGAGAACCTGCGGGGCTTTTTTGCTACTGATCAAGGATCAGTGAGGCATTTACCAACCAGTGGCTTCTTTCAAAGTCGAACCGATTTCCGCGAGGTTACGTGTAACCTTCACGCCAGCGGCTTCAAGTGCTGCAAACTTTTCAGCTGCTGTACCCTTACCACCAGAAATGATTGCACCAGCATGACCCATCCGCTTACCTGCAGGTGCAGTCACACCAGCGATGTAGCTAACAACAGGCTTGGTCACGTTGTTCTTGATGAACTCAGCAGCTTCTTCTTCTGCCGTACCACCGATCTCACCAATCATCACGATTGCTTCAGTTTCAGGATCTTCCTGGAAGCGTGCCAAAATATCGATGAAGTTTGATCCAGGAATTGGATCACCACCGATACCGACACACGTCGATTGACCAAAACCCATATCCGTTGTCTGCTTCACAGCTTCGTACGTTAAGGTTCCAGAGCGAGACACGATACCTACGCGGCCTTTCTTGTGGATATGACCAGGCATAATTCCGATCTTACATTCGTCTGGAGTAATGACACCCGGACAGTTTGGTCCGATCAGTACGACGCCTGCATTGTCACACGCGACCTTGCACTTGAGCATATCAAGTGTTGGCACACCTTCAGTGATACAAACGATGATCTGAATACCTGCATCAACAGCTTCCATAATGGAATCCATCACAAATGGCGCAGGAACATAGATCACTGTTGCGTCTGCACCAGTTGCTTCAACAGCGTCAGCCACCGTATTGAATACAGGAAGGCCCAAATGCTCAGTGCCACCTTTACCCGGTGTTACACCGCCAACCATCTTAGTACCGTAAGCAATCGCCTGCTCTGAGTGGAATGTACCGTTTTTACCGGTAAATCCTTGGCAAATTACTTTGGTATTTTTGTTGATCAGGATACTCATGCTGCACCTCCTGCTGCTGCAACCACTTTCTGGGCAGCATCAGTCAGACTTTCGCCCGCAATAATATTCAGATCAGACTGACTCAAGATTTCAGCACCCTTATCCGCGTTGTTACCTTCGAGACGAACAACAACAGGTACTTCCACACCAACTTCTTCAACCGCACCGATGATACCTTCTGCGATCATGTCGCAACGGACGATACCGCCGAAGATGTTTACAAAAACGGCCTTCACGTTTGAATCAGACAAGATAATCTTGAACGCTTCAGCAACACGCTCTTTAGTCGCGCCGCCGCCGACATCCAAGAAGTTTGCTGGTGCACCACCGTGAAGCTTCACGGTATCCATGGTGCCCATTGCAAGGCCTGCACCGTTGACCATACAGCCGATGTTTCCATCAAGAGCAACATAGTTCAGTTCCCACTTCGCTGCCTGCGCCTCACGCTCGTCTTCCTGTGAAGGATCATGCATTGCGTCCAGCTCTGGATGGCGATACATCGCGTTTGAATCAATCACCACTTTCGCATCCAAGCAATGCAGATTGCCTTCTTCGGTGATGACCAATGGATTAACCTCGATAAGCGCAACATCTTTCTCATCAAAAAGCTTCGCTAAGCCCATGAAAATCTGGGTAAATTGCTTCATTTGAGTTGGGTTCAAACCAAGCTTGAAGCCCATTTGACGCGCTTGGTTTGGCTGCGGGCCTACTAGCGGATCAATCGCTGCCTTCAAGATTTTCTCAGGCGTTTCTTCCGCAACCTTTTCGATCTCAACACCGCCTTCAGTCGATGCCATAAAGACAATACGACGTGTTGAACGGTCAACGACCGCACCAAGATACAGCTCATTTGCGATATCTGTACAGGTCTCGATTAAGATTTTTGAAACAGGCTGTCCATTTGCATCTGTTTGATAGGTCACTAAGCGGCTACCAATGTGACGATCACAGAATTCGCGGATTTCCGCTTCTGTTTTCACCAATTTAACGCCACCCGCCTTACCACGGCCACCTGCGTGCACCTGGGCCTTAACAACCCACATGTCACCACCAATTTGTTTTGCTGCGGCAAGAACTTCTTCCGTCGTATCGCACGCCACGCCATTAGAGACTGGCAAACCGTACTCGCGGAACAAAGCTTTACCCTGATATTCGTGAAGATTCATACCCTTTACGTCACTTATTTCTCAGGTCAATAGAAAGCCGACTTGTGGTCGGCCGCTTAACAAACCAGGGCATCAGCGGTACTGATGCCCTGCTCACGATCAAGCGCGCTTACGCTTATTCGCAATATGGATCGCGTGGCCATGCACAGCCAACGCAGCCTCATGCAAGGCTTCCGATACTGTTGGGTGTGCGAACATGGTCATTGCGATATCTTCTGCAGACGAACCGAACTCCATGGCAATCACGGCTTGTGCAACCATGTCGCCTGCAGTCGGCCCAACGATGTGAACGCCGAGGATGCGGTCTGTTTCCTTGTCCGCAATCATTTTCACCATCCCTGCTGTTTCATTTGCCGCCATCGCACGTCCGGAGGCCGCAAATGGGAAGACGCCAACATTGTAGTCAACGCCCTCTTGTTTGAGTTGTTCTTCAGTCTTACCAACCCATGAGACTTCTGGGTGCGTATAAATCACTGAAGGTACAGTGTCATAGTTTACTTGTGCGTGTTTTCCGGCAATACGCTCTGCAACCATCACACCTTCTTCTGAACCCTTGTGAGCAAGCATTGGGCCGCGGACGACGTCACCAATCGCGTAGACGCCTGGAACTGCAGTTTCACACACATCATTGACTTCAATGAAGCCGCGCTCATCTTGAGTGACTCCGCAGCCATCAGCTAAAAGCCCATCTGTAAATGGCTTACGACCGACAGCAACAATAAGCTTATCGAACGTGTCTGTTTGCGTACCGTCTTTGGTCTCGAAAGTCACTGTGACCTTCTTACCCTTCACTTCCGTCCCCTTCACCAACGTGCTGGTGAGGATGTTCAACCCTTGCTTAGTGAAGATTTTGCGAGATTCTTTTGCGATCTGCTGATCCGCAACTGCCAAGAAATCATCCAAAGCTTCGAAGATTGTGACTTCTGCACCGAGACGATTCCAAACAGAGCCCAACTCAAGTCCGATCACGCCACCGCCGATGACGCCCAACTTCTTCGGAACACTGGTGAATTCAAGTGCACCGGTTGAATCGACGATTAGATCATCAGTTAACGGCGCAGGTGGAATATTCACCGGAACCGAACCGGTCGCGATGATGACATTCTTCGCTTCTAAGACTTCAGTTTTTCCATCATGGCCTGTGAACTCAACTTGCTTGTTGGGCAGGAGTTTGCCTGTCCCAGCTAAATGAGTGACACCATTAGTTTTGAATAGCCCAGCAATACCACCGGTCAAATTTCCAACGATGGTATCTTTGCGCTTCAGCATCGCGGCGACGTCAAGTTTTGGCTTGCCGACACTCACGCCATGCAACTCAAGATCATGCGAGGCTTCTTCATACTTGTACGATGATTCCAATAACGCTTTTGAAGGGATACAACCGACGTTCAGACAAGTTCCACCTAATGAAGACTTACCGTCCTTACCGATCCACTTCTCAATACAGACAGTTTTAAATCCTAATTGTGCCGCACGAATTGCAGCAACGTATCCGCCAGGTCCTGCACCGATGACGACAACATCATATTGTTGGCTCATAAATTCCTCCGATTACACGTCTAGCAACATACGCGCTGGATCTTCCAGCATGTCTTTGATTGCAACTAAGAATTGAACAGCATCTTTACCATCGATCATTCGATGATCATATGACAGCGCGAGATACATCATCGGTTGAATGACAACCTGACCGTTGACAGCCATCGGCCGCTCTTGGATCTTATGCATACCGAGGATTGCTGTTTGTGGCGGATTCAAAATCGGTGTCGACAACAGTGATCCAAACACACCTCCGTTGGTAATTGTGAATGTACCACCAGTCATATCTTCAATTGCGAGCTTGCCGTCTTTTGCAGCAACCGCGTAGTCCTTAATACCACCCTCGACCTCAGCAATCGACATTCTGTCGCAATCGCGAAGTACAGGAACAACAAGGCCGCGCTCAGTTGATACAGCAACGCCAATATCGTAATAACCGTGATACACAATATCGTTTCCATCAATTGAGGCATTGACCGCTGGGAAGCGCTTCAACGCTTCAGCCGCCGCCTTGACAAAAAAGCCCATAAAGCCGAGGCGTGCACCGTTGTGCGTCTTTTCAAATAAATCCTTGTACTGCTTACGCAGATCCATCAATGGCCCCATGTTCACTTCGTTGAACGTGGTCAGCATTGCAGCATTGTGTTGCGCATCAAGTAAGCGCTTCGCAATCGTTGCCCGCAAACGCGTCATCGGAACGCGCTTCTCGACGCGCTCACCGGTGAGTGCAGGTGCAACCGCTTTCGCAGGAGCAGGAGTAGCCGGAGCTGCAGCCTTTGGCGCCGCCATTGCATTTTGAACATCTTCTTTCAAAATGCGACCGTCTTTACCAGTGCCTTTTACAGACGCTAAATCAATGTTGTTCTCTTCAGCGAGCTTCTTCGCTGCTGGATTTGCTGCAAGCGCCGCGTCTGCTTGTGATTCAGCAGCAGGTGCCGCTGTTGCTTCAGCTTGCTTTGTGGGAGCACTCGCTACCGCACCGGCCTCAATCTTACCGATAAGCTCCTGCGACAGAACGATGTCGCCTTCCTGCTTCATGATTTCTGTCAAAACACCATCTTCAGCCGCAACGACTTCCAATACCGTTTTGTCAGTTTCAATATCAACGATCAGTTCATCACGACTCACTGCCTCGCCGACCTGCTTGTGCCAGGTTGCGATCGAGCCTTCCTCGACTGATTCTGGGAATTGCGGAGCTTTAATTTCAATTGCCATTGTATTTCCTTAACGAGTCACTTGTGGTGACGTTTACCCTTCCAGTGCGTCTTGTATCAATGCTTGTTGTTGAGCGACATGCAAAGCCATATATCCAGCGGCAGGTGTTGCTGCTGCTGGGCGTCCTGCATAACGCAGGAATTTGTTTGGTAGATGACGCCACATTGCGTTCAACATGTGATGCTGGCTTTGGAACCAAGCACCTTGGTTCATTGGCTCTTCTTGACACCAAACCATCTCTTCCATGTTGACGTATGGCGCGAGCGCCTCGACCAGATCATCTTCTGGGAACGGATAGAGCTGCTCTACCCGCAAGATTGCACGATCTTCGATTCCCTTTTCAGCACGATACGCTTCCAGGTCGTAATACACTTTGCCTGAGCAAAGGATCACTTTTTTAACCTTCTTCGGATCCAGTCCTGACGTATCTTGAATGACAGTCTGGAATTTGCCGTTTGCCAGCTCTTCCAGAGTCGAAACCGCTTCCTTTTTACGAAGCAGTGACTTTGGACTCATCACAATCAACGGCTTACGTAACGGACGAATCGCCTGCCGACGCAACATGTGGAACACCTGTGCTGGAGTCGACGGCACGCATACCTGCACGTTATTTTCAGCACACAATTGTAAGAAGCGCTCGAGACGTGCCGAGCTATGCTCAGGACCTTGCCCTTCATAACCATGCGGTAACAGCATGGTCAAGCCACACAAACGACTCCACTTGAGCTCACCAGATGTGATGAACTGATCGATAACAACCTGAGCTCCGTTAGCAAAATCACCAAACTGCGCTTCCCAAATCGCCAATCGACGTGGTTCAGTCGTTGCGTACCCGTATTCAAAAGCAAGTACAGCTTCTTCAGACAAGAACGAATCATACAGATCAAATCGCGGCTGCTCTTCAGAAATGTGCTGCAGTGGCGTGTATGACTCACCAGTCTTTTGATCATGCAAAGTTGCTTGACGGTGGGAGAACGTTCCACGGCCAACATCCTGACCTGTAAAGCGAACCCCAACGTTTTGATCAAGAAGCGTTGCATAAGCAAGCGTCTCTGCAAAACCCCAATTGCACGGTAGTGCGCCCGCGGCCATTTTGCGGCGATCTTCGTAGGTCTTCTCGACTTGCTTTTGCATGACAAAACCTGTAGGAGCGGTATTGATCTGCTGACCCAATTCCTGAAGACGCTTCATTGGGAAGCTCGTGTCATGGTCTGCGGTCCACTCATGGCCGAGATATGGCGTCCAATCAACGAATAATTTGCTATCGGGCTCGCGGACCAGCGTTTTGACGACAGGCTCTCCAGCATCAAGAGCTGAACGATAAGCCTCTTCCATCGCCTTCACTTCCGCATCAGATAACACGCCTTCAGAGACGAGTTGCGCCGCATACAGAGCTCGCGTTGTTTTTTGCTGCTTGATTTGCGCATACATCAACGGTTGCGTCGCACTCGGCTCATCCGCTTCGTTATGGCCTCGACGGCGATAACAAATCAAGTCAATCACGATGTCTTTCTTGAATTCGTAGCGATAATCCATTGCGAGCTGAGTCACAAAATTCACAGCCTCAATGTCATCCGCATTCACGTGGAAGATTGGTGCTTGAACCATCTTCGCGACATCTGTGCAGTATTCAGTCGAACGAGCATCTTCGCGGCGTGATGTTGTAAACCCAACCTGGTTATTCACAACAATCCGAATCGTACCACCGGTTTTATAGGCGCGAGTTTGTGACATTTGGAATGTTTCCATCACAACGCCCTGACCTGCAAATGCTGCATCACCATGAATCGTGATTGGCACCACACGATCACCCGATGGATCACTGCGGCGATCTTGGCGAGCGCGAACGCTTCCCTCGACCACAGGAGAAGCAATCTCCAGGTGTGATGGGTTAAACGCCATCGCGAGGTGTACTTCTCCACCAGGCGTTGAAACGTTCGAACTGAAGCCCTGGTGATACTTCACATCACCATGGTTATCAAATGTCGCCTTGCCATCAAACTCATCAAACAAATCCTGCGGGCTCTTACCGAGCGTATTCACCAGCAGATTCAGACGGCCTCGGTGGGCCATACCGATCACGACTTCTTTGGCGCCATGCGAACCGGCACGCTGGATGAGCTCATCGACACAAGGGACAAGTGATTCACCACCTTCAAGACCGAAACGTTTCGTCCCTGGGTACCGTGATTGGAGATACTTTTCCAAGCCTTCAGCAGCTGTCAGCCGCTCGAGAAGATGCGTCTTGACCTCAGTCGGGAATGAAGGCTTACCCATGACGCCTTCAAGACGGTTCTGGAGCCACAAACGCTCTTCCGTATCAACAATATGCATGTACTCAGCGCCAACTGAACCACAGTAGGTTTTCTCTAGGGCGCCAATGATGTCCTTGAGTTTTCCTTCAGGCATACTGAAATTCTGCATCCCAATCTGGAAAACCGTATCCAGATCAGCTGCTGATAAATCGTGGAATCCGAGTTCAAGATCTGGTACGCGCTCGCGTTGCATTAACCCAAGTGGATCAAGTGCGGCTCGCTGATGACCTCGGATCCGATAAGCGTTGATTAGACGCTGAACTTGTACCTGCTTACGGTCGAAGTCCGACGATACTGAACCGCTTCCTGCTGAAACAGCACGATTTCGGTCCTTTCCGAGGAGTAAAAACTGTTCTTGAATTGTTGAATGTGGCACATCACCAATGATTGCGCCTTCAACTCGCGGCAATGAATCAAAGTACTGCCGCCATTCATTCGGAACACTGTTGGGATCCGACAGATAGTGTTCGTACAATTCGTCGAGATAATACAGATTGCCGCCCGCAAGATGCGAGGACTTCAGGCTTTGCTCCATTGAGCCTTCAGACATTGATGTGCTCCTTTACACCGGAGCTCGTCTCAACGTCGTCTTGGCGTGGCCTTCCCGGCCATTCTTTTTCCATTTCGGCGTATGCCCCGGTCATTGTCATTACGACCTAAAAAACCAACATGCTCAGAGGATTGCAACTGAGCTTGTAAAAACGGCACCTTCTGGATCGCAGAAAGTGCCGCCATTGTGCGCTTTTGAAGCGCACAAGCCAACCTAGACTTAGGTTGCCCGTGACAACAGCATGTCCCGGATATGACCAATCGCTTTGGTTGGGTTTAGCCCCTTAGGACAGACAGAAACACAGTTCATAATACCCCGGCAACGGAACACGCTGAACGGATCGTCAAGTTCTGCCAAACGCTCTTCTGTTGCCTCATCACGGCTGTCTGCCAAGAAACGATAAGCCTGCAGAAGACCTGACGGACCAACAAACTTTTCTGGATTCCACCAGAACGATGGGCAGCTTGTTGAACAACATGCGCACAGAATGCATTCATAGAGACCATCGAGCTTCGCGCGGTCTTCTGGCGACTGCAGACGCTCGCGGCCACCGGCAGGTGTTGAGTTCTGTAAATATGGCTTAATGCGTTGATATTGCTTATAAAAAACACCCATATCCACAACGAGATCACGAATCACAGGTAGGCCAGGCAGTGGACGAACCACCAACTTACCGCCTGATACAACCTCAGAGACTGGTGTAATACAAGCGAGACCATTTTTACCATTCATATTGACACCGTCAGATCCGCAAACACCCTCACGGCATGAGCGACGATACGACAGTGATTGATCCTTTTCCTTGATCAGATTGAGCACATCCAGAACCATCAGATCCTTCCCCTCAGGAAGAGAGACCTCGACGTCCTGCATGTATGGCTCACGGTCCGTTTCAGGGTTATAGCGATAAACACTTACTAACATCTTAATACCCCTTAGTACGTACGCACTTTTGGCTCAAACGTGTCGACAGTCTTCGGCTTGAAGTTCACGTCACGCTTGGTCAGTTTCTTCGTTTCTGGGTGATACAACGAGTGACACAACCAGTTCTTGTCATCACGCTCTGGGAAGTCACGACGCGAATGAGCACCACGACTTTCCGTACGCTCATCTGCAGCGATCGCTGTCGCTTCAGCAACCTCGAAGAGATTCTGAAGCTCGAGCGCTTCCATTCGCGCAGTATTGAAGGCTTTCGACTTATCAGAAATCGCAATGTTCGCGACGCG
>RGHP01000271.1 GCA_010024125.1 Gammaproteobacteria bacterium
GTAAGCCTGGTGTCAAGGAGTCGTTAGGGCAACTGGACGTGCAGAAAAAGGTCAGGTTATGGGGGAGCAAAGGTTCGGGTATGCAGATCCTGTTTCACGGTGCAGACACCCCAAAGAAGGGATCACCGCATGATCATGGGCAGTCTTGGGCGCTTTACTTTCAGGTTACAGGCGTGACCGAGATGACGACATATAAGAGAACCGTTGGTAAACCCGGTCAGCCCGGCGAGGCTGTGCTAGAGAAAGTTGACGAGACAGATGTCACTCCCGGGAACGCGATGTTCTTTGGACCACAAGTGATCCACTCGACACAGCACTCGTCTCCCCCAGCGAGGTGGATTCGAGTAACCGGGACAGATCTGGACTTCGCGGAGCGGCTGAGATTCAGTATCGAGCGTAAAGAAGCAGTGATTGAAAAGAAAAATTAGGTAGGAAAATTTGAGCATGAAAAGTTGTGTGGTTGGAATCGGAGCGATGGGCCTGGAGATGGCCCTGCACATTCAAAACAAGGGGATGGATGTCGTCGGCGTCGATCTTGATGAGAAACAAATCGCTGAGGCAAAGAAACGTGGCCTGAGCGCGAGCGATGATCTGGCGAGCCAGGTGTCTGATATCGATGTGTTCATCGTGATCGTTGCGACCGATAAGCAGACCGAGTCGGTCGTGGAGACTGTTCTCTCCAATAATCCAAAGAAGGGCGCCGCGGTCGTTGTGGCTGCCACGAATCATCCGGATACGATGAAGGCGCTTGCACCCAAGTGCGCCGAGGCCGGTGTCCGATTCGTTGATGCCCCGGTGGTGTTTGGGATGCAGGGCGCACGCGATGGCAACCTGGCGAGTCTTTGCGGTGGTTCCGAGGATGACGTCTCTTACGTGACGCCCGTTTTGATGTGCTACAGCCGAGCAGTACACCGCGTTGGTGGCGTGGGCGCCGGTCAGCTCGGAAAGACATGTAATAACATGATGCACTGGGCGGCCTGCTGCGCCAACTTCGAGGTACTCGCGTTGGCCAAGCGCTACGGTGTCGACGCGCAACACATGCGCGAGATCTTGCTGGAGTGTCCTGCTCGGAATACAACCCTCGACCGGTGGGACAACACACGGTTTACGTGGCAGGAAAAGGATATGGATGTCGCGATGGAGTTGGCCCAGACCGCTAAGCTTCCGTTGCCACTTTTCGGTACCATTGATCAGCTTGTAAAAATGTTTTCGGCAGACGACGTGAGTGCACTCTTATACGGAGACAAGGCGGAGTATTTAGGCGTTGATATCTCGGCGATGAAGACGCATGATTAATTTTTGATCATTAACCGCCCGAGGACCATCATTTGGATATCAAGAGCCTTCGCCTGTTTCTGGGAATCATTAAACACCGGAGTATCACAAAGGCATCGCGCCATCTATACATCGCGCAACCGGCGCTTGGTCTCTATCTGAGGCGCCTCGAAGATGAGTTGGGTGTCGAGCTTGTCACGCGACATGCCCGTGGCGTGACACCTACCGCGGCCGGTCTCAAGCTGGCCGAACACGCCGAACGGCTGCTCAGCCAGATGCATTATATCAAGAATGAGCTACAAAACCTGCGAGACACGCCGTCCGGACCGGCGCTTGTCGGTCTGACACATGGGACAGGCCAGCTTTTAGCGGCACAGCTGGTGAAGCGGATCGCGATCGAATATCCCGACGTGTCGGTCTGCTTGCGCGACTCGATCAGCGAGTCTCTTGCGAAGATGTTGAACGACGGCCGCTTAGACCTGGCGCTCTGCTATGCGCCGTCGGATGATCAAGACCTTCGGTTCAAGCCGGTAGGCATGGAGACGTTGGTGTTGACCTACTGGAAGGACTCGGTCGGGCAGGACGTGCCCGAGGAAGTTCAGTTTAAGGACCTGGTGAATTATCCCTTGATTCTCCCGTCGAAGAAATTTGAGTACCGGAAGCTTGTCGACGGATT
>RGHP01000272.1 GCA_010024125.1 Gammaproteobacteria bacterium
ATGGTACCGGCAATGGTCACAGAGTTATTCTCAGCGAAGATGAGATAAGCACTACCTGTGTTGTCATCTAAAGTCATCGCAGTCGATGTGAGTGCGTAGTTAAAGGTTGCGGTTGAATCCTCATCGGCATGATCACCACCGGTCACGGTCACACTGGCAATGGTCACACCACCGGAGCCTGTGAATTTAGCTTTACCGGCAGTAGTAGCTGATCCGATGGTTAAGGTGTCAGCTGCGACCGTTCCTGAGAAGGTCACCTCATCAGGTGCCGCACTCGCATTAGAATCATTCACGCTAATGGTGTTGCTATCACCACTATCGACAATGGTACCGGCAATGCTCATGGTTGATGCATTAAGTACCTCGAGTGTCGAGCTACCACTTAAGGTGATGTTCGATGCGATGGTCACATCATCTTTCACGGTCGCGGTTTTAGAAGCCGCGATGGTGAGGTTATCCGCCGTTACAGCCGCATTAAAGGTGGTACTGCTGTTAAGAGTCATATCGGCTAACGTAGTCGCACCCACAATACCGCTGAAGGTGGCCGAACCTGAACCTAAAGTAAGAGTAAGGTCACGTTTAGTTAAAGCTGCATCACTATCGACAGTGTCACTGAAGGTTACATTGCTATTAGTAGTGGTTAAGGTGATATCGTCACTTAAGGTGACCGCACCGGTATAAGTTTGTGTTGATGAGGTGGTGACATTCGCACCTAAGTCAGAGGTCGATGACACATCAATCGATGTCGCTGCGGTAATGGCGGCATTCAGATCGAGGGTACCGTTAATGTCCATCACACCTAAGGTACGTGTGCCACCCACAACACCGTCGAGTTGTAATTCAGATGCGGTCACGGTGAAGTTATTGGTCTCACTACCTTCTGAGTTAATGGTGCTATCGAAGGTCACCTGCGCACTAGAAGTAGTGAAGGTTGAATGACCGGTTAAGGTTACCGCACCTTCATAGTCTTGAGTGCTAGAGGTGGTAATCGAACCACCGATGCTAGCGGCACCTGAGATGGTGAGTGCGGATGTACCTGCAGTGCGGCTAATGGTGCCATCGAGATCTAAGGTGGCAAACGTTTGAGTCGCTTGTAAATCTAAAGTGGCACCTGATGCGATGGTAAGGTCAGTTGCGCTATTTAAGTTACCAGTCAGTTTAATCGTGCCGGCGGAGATAGTTGTGTCACCGGTGTAGGTTGAAGTCGCACTTAAGACTAAAGTACCTGTACCCTCTTTCGTAATCGCATATTCATTACCACCATCACCAATCGCAGTGGAGATGGTAAGTTGTGTGCCATCGACATCAATGGTGGAGTCATCACTTAAGGTCATGACACCGGCGTAAACAGATGTGCCGGTTGAAGTTGATAGCGTACCGCCGTTATTGGTAATGGCCTCGGTGGTTGAGTAGGTCACATTGGCTAGATCTAAAGTCGCACCGGAGGCGATGGTGGTAATACCGTCAGTCGTACCTAACGCACCATTGGTGGTGACTTTTAAGGTACCGGCATTAATCGTGGTAGCACCAATATAGGTGTTCGTTGCACTTAAGGTTAAGGTACCTGAGCCGGCTTTGGTAAGTGCTGCCGATACATCACCATCATCAATCACACCGGTAATGGATGAAGCGCTCGAGTTAGTAATACTTAAAGTACCATCCAGATCAATGGCTGCTGCGGTCAATGCACCAGTGGTAATGGTGATATTACCGAGTGCGGTCGTGCCACCGATGGCATCATCAAAGGTCACATCACCGGTACCGGCAGCAATGGTTAAGGCATCGCCTAAGGTACCCGCATCCACGGTTGAGTCAAAATCCACATTGCTGTTTGTTGTGGTGAGGGTCACGTCAGTTGAAACTGTCACCGCACCTTGGTAAGTTTGGGTTGATGATGTGGTGACATTGGCAGCAAGATCCGATACCAGTGAAACGTTAATGGATGTGGCT
>RGHP01000273.1 GCA_010024125.1 Gammaproteobacteria bacterium
CCGGTGGCTTTTTGGTTGGGACGGTCTGCGGTCGAGGTTGTGTTGTTGATGGGCTGCGTTTTACTTGTGCTTATCGTTGAGCTGTTGAACTCAGGGATTGAGGCCGTCGTTGACCGGATCAGTGATGAACATCATCAATTGTCGGGTAGAGCCAAGGATCTTGGTTCGTCCGCCGTATTTCTCAGCCTCATATTGACTCTGGCAGTTTGGGGCATCGTTTTGGCTGACCGATTTTTAATCTAGGCGCTTGGTTTTTCGAGTGAGGCGGTAAGGATGGCAAGCCCCAAGCAGGTTATTAAATACAGAACGATCTGGTTGTCCGATATTCATCTGGGCACCCGTGGCTGTAAAGCAGAATATTTACTGGATTTTCTAAAATATCATGAGGCCGACACCATCTACTTGGTGGGCGACATCATTGACGGATGGCGGCTAAAGAAGAGCTGGTATTGGCCCCAGACGCATAATGACGTGGTTCAGAAGTTGCTTCGTCAGGCACGCAAAGGGGTTAAGGTTATTTATGTCCCAGGAAATCACGACGAGTTCGCGAGAGATTTCGAAGACCTGTCGTTTGGCGGTATCGCTGTTGTCCACGAGGCGACACATACGCTAGCCGACGGTCGGCTTTTGTTGATCCTTCATGGTGACAAATTTGACGGAGTGATGCACTACGCTAGATGGCTAGCCTATCTCGGCGACTGGGCATACGAGACACTATTAAGGATAAACACATTCGTCAATGTGCTCCGAAGTGCCTTTGGGCTGGAATACTGGTCACTATCTGCTTACCTTAAAAACAAGGTCAAAAACGCGGTGAGCTTTGTATCAAATTACGAGCTGATGGTCGCGCATGCCGCGAGAGATGTGAGCGTGGACGGTGTTGTTTGCGGCCACATCCACAAATCGGAGCTCCGTTATATTGATGACGTGCTGTACTGCAACACAGGGGATTGGGTTGAAAGCTGCACGGCTCTAGTCGAGGATGACTCAGGGAAATTATCAGTCATTCAATGGACCACTGCTAGAACCCAACTTTTCTCTGAGGGTTGCTAGGTTTATGTTTTGTTTACCAGGCCTGCTTGTTTTGCATAAGAAAATAGGAGGTCCTCAGCTCTACCGAGTGAGCGCTTGAATATTTTAGAACCGTGGAAGACCAGGGTTCTTAAACGTGCATAAGCGATCGCATCAAAATCGAATTCCGAGCAGAAACCTGGCGATCAAACCCTTCCTGCCAGCTTCTTTTTTTTCTCCAATCTTTTTCTGACGCTTTTCGGTTATTTCTTGGTTTGCTATGCGCTCCATCGAGCTCATCAAACCTCGTCCAACACCTACTGGAATCATTATCGGAACTCCTTTTTCCAGATTTACACAGTTATTATACGTGCACTTAATGCATAATGCAATATGTGCACTGTAGCTGTTATCATATAATTCAATTAGTTATGAATGCAACATGTGACCCATATCGTATTGATATCGGTTCTAGTGCCGAAAACTGAACAAAATTTTGTGGCAGATACGCAGTTAGAAAGTGTGGTGTGATCGTGTACCATCGGGATCAAAATAAGAGTGGATGTACACACAATGAAGCCGAGTGAATTCAAGAAATGGAGAAAGGATCGCGGCCTTACCCAAGAGCAGGCAGCCAAAAAACTCGGCTTGAAGAAGCGGGCGATTCAGTACTACGAGACCGGTAAGCGTGACGGGAAGGACTTTAAAATACCCAAGACCACCGAGCTTGCTTGCTACGCGATCTCTTTGGGTGTTGAGCATTATCGAGGGCCCCAAGACCTGGAGAGTGATAGTTAGCTAGACCTATGCTGGGAAGGTGATTGGCATGTTTTAGCTCTCGAGACAGCCGACCTACGCGGGTCGTAACCCCTTTGGTTGGGTATCAATTTTTAGATGCAGAAAAGGCGAGCAGATGCTCGCCTTTTTGATCTTTCGCCC
>RGHP01000274.1 GCA_010024125.1 Gammaproteobacteria bacterium
CTCGCCGCTGGCACAGGCCGCCATCGTCCCAAATCCGGATTGTGCACAGTTCATAAATGCGCCTTCAGGCCCCATTGGCCCAATAAGGGGCCAATTTACGTCGGTCATAGAGTACCAGCCACCATAATGATGCATGGTTCTTGGCAACTGCCCGTAATAGTCTTTTAGCTTGGGGTTTAGACGAGCAGCCCCGCGCAAAACGATGTCAGGGAAATTATCATCAAGTGGCGGTTCCCATGTGGCGGTCGCGGGGGTCTCATTATACGCCCAGCCGAGTTTGACCCAATTTCCTTTGTCGCCACCGTCAGGTCGACAGTGTATCGAGCCAGGCATCGCTTCAGCAAGCCAGCGAAACTTTGGTTCTTCCAATAACATAGCGCGATCATCGTCTGACCAATCAATGTTCTGGCCATCCAGATCAATCGAAAAAGGCATATCGCGCGGGATTGCTTGTGCACGATCCTCAAACGCAATCTTTTGCTGGAAAGTGTTATAGATTGGCAGATCGACATCCAGCATCTTTGCAATATTATTTGCGAACGGTCCTGCTGCATTGACAATCTTGTCAGCTTGTATGTGCTGTACGCCGTCTTTTCCATTGATCTCGATAAGGAAGCCGTTCAATTGGTCAATCCCCTCAACAGAGCCAGTGATCCGTGTTAATTCAGTTCCTTTCAGCGTCTCCAACATGTGCATACCCAGTTGCTGGCCACTGATGTCACCGCCCCGCCTAATGTGGATGACTGTTTGAATGTCTTGGGCATATGATGGGAATATACGACGGATGAGATCCTGATTTTGCAGGATATCAACGCCGCTCGGTGCACTTTCCCAATCTGGATCAACAGGTGATTGATACTGTGGGCTTGCGCTTGATGTGTGATAACGTATCAAGTCATCGGCTGTGGCTCCAAGCCCTGCATTTAACTGCTTAACGATCTCATCAATATCGGTATTGCGTGTGACTAGCGAATAGCCACGGCGGTTCATGTTGATACGGTTGTTGCTCTCGGTAGCAATATCTTCGAGCAGATCAATACTACGGTTTGTAAATGCAACCATAATAGGATGTGGCCACCAATTTCGGTAGTTCTCGCCAGATTGCGCCGATGTGAACGTCATTGGCTGATTGCGGTCAATTAAGACGATGTCTGTCAATCCATGGTTCTTGGCAAGGTAATAAGCCGTGGCAATTCCAACGATGCCTGTCCCAATGATAGCAATTTGGCAGGATGAGTATTTCACAACGTAACTTTCTTATTTGTCATCGGTGTTATTCTGACGCGTTGTCTACGTCATGACAAACGAAGTCAGGCGTTGTGATGTCACCAACCTCATCACCCGCCCAGTTTAGCAGCGTCGGTTGAAAGAATCCCTTTACAGAGTTTTCGATGGGATACCCTAAAGCCCTGATAACTGCACCAATCGCAACTTCAGCTCCTCTTTTGTTGCCATCTCTTGCTTTAACGACGGCACCAAGTCCAAGGTCATGAAATGCAGCCGAGTAAACGCCCTCAGCACCTGTTTTGACGGTTATAGCTTCACCATAGGCCGCGTTGATTGCGCTACATGCTCTGCCATGACCGGCAATGAGCAATGGCTCTGCAGCGATACTCTTGCGTATCCTTTGACAAGCCTCATACCTCGCATCTGTTAGATCACCACCGCCAGCAAATAGAGCAAACGCTCTTGCCCAATTACCAAGCGGCGCAGAGAACACAGGCGCGCCGCAGCCATCTACACCATGAGGATATTGCATCAGATCCAAACCGGTCATGAACTCTAGTGTGCCGAGGATTTGTTGCTGAGCCTTATTCGTTAAGTTTGCATAGCCGAATGTTTTACCACTCATAAGCTTGGATAAGATCAACATCCCAGCATGTTTACCGCTGCAGTTATTGTGGACCTTATGAGGCTCATGCATGGTTCTGACTTGTGACACCATCGTCT
>RGHP01000275.1 GCA_010024125.1 Gammaproteobacteria bacterium
CGTGTGCTTGCTGTCGCGGTATACAACCACTACAAGCGTCTACGCCATGGTGAGCGTAGCTCCCGCGAAGTCGAGCTTGGCAAGTCGAACATTCTCCTCATCGGTCCTACAGGATCGGGTAAGACGCTTTTGGCAGAAACATTAGCGCGGCTATTAAACGTGCCTTTCACGATGGCTGATGCAACGACGCTTACAGAGGCTGGCTACGTTGGTGAAGATGTTGAAAACATCATCCAAAAGCTGCTTCAGAAGTGTGATTATGACGTCGAAAAAGCGCAGCAAGGCATTGTTTATATTGATGAAATTGATAAGATTTCTCGAAAATCTGATAACCCATCGATTACCCGTGACGTATCAGGTGAGGGTGTGCAGCAGGCACTACTCAAACTGATTGAAGGGACTGTTGCGTCAGTTCCTCCGCAGGGTGGTCGTAAGCATCCCCAGCAAGAGTTCCTTCAGGTCGATACATCGAACATTCTCTTTATTTGCGGCGGTGCGTTTGCGGGCCTCGATAAAGTGATCCGTGATCGTAGTGAGAAGGGCGGCATCGGATTTGGTGCTGAAGTTCGCTCGAAGAACGAGTCGAAATCTGTGGGTGAAGCATTTGCTGAGGTCGAGCCTGAAGACTTGGTTAAATATGGACTCATTCCTGAATTCGTTGGCCGTCTTCCGGTTGTAGCGACACTCGGTGAGTTGGATGAGGATGCTCTAATTCAGATTTTGTCTGAACCCAAGAACGCGCTGGTGAAGCAGTATAAAGAGTTGTTTGATATGGAAGGCGTTGAACTCGATGTCCGCCCAGAAGCGCTTCGTGCCGTCGCCAAGAAGGCAATGGAGCGCAAAACAGGCGCCAGAGGTTTGCGGTCAATTCTTGAAAGTATTCTTTTACACCCCATGTTTGAGATTCCATCTGATAACGATGTATCTAAAATCGTAATCGATGAAGGTGTCGTCACAGGCGACAGTGAACCGCTAAAAATTTACGCGGGAACACCTGACGAAAAACGTTCGGCAAACGCAGCCGATTAATTTAGGAAGCACGCAATGAGTACCCAGCAGCTGGACCTCCCATTACTCCCGCTGAGGGATGTGGTCGTCTATCCCCACATGGTTCTTCCACTATTTGTAGGTCGTGAGAAATCAATCAAGGCACTTCAAAGTGCCATGGATGGCGGGAAAGAAATTCTTCTTGTCGCTCAAAAGATCGCGAGTGAAGACGAGCCCAGACCGGGTGAGCTCTATGAGTTTGGCACAGTCGCTTCAATCCTCCAGTTATTAAAACTTCCAGATGGCACCGTCAAAGTGCTGATTGAGGGTGGCCAACGTGCAAAAGTTTCGAATTTTGATCTCGATGGAGATCACTACCGAGCCGAAGCTGAGGTTGTTGAGTCGGTCCCGCTGAAAGAACATCATCAGGAAGCGCTATTGCGTGTTTTGATGGATCAGTTTGACAAATACGTCAAAGCATCCAAGAAGATCCCAGCTGAAGTTTTAGCGTCATTGCAAAGCATTGAAGAGCCAGGACGTCTCTGCGATACGATGGCCGCTCATCTCACGTTACCACTCAAGGAAAAGCAGGCTTTACTCGCACACAGCGATGTCAAAGAAAGGCTTGAGTATCTTGTTGCGCTGATGGAATCGGAACTAGACCTGTTGCAGGTGGAAAAGCGGATTCGTGGCCGCGTCAAAGAACAGATGGAGAAGAGTCAGCGTGAGTACTATCTGAATGAGCAAATGAAAGCCATTCAGAAGGAAATGAATGACCTAGATGAAACCCCGAATGAAGTCGACGCCTTGCAAGCCCGAATCGAAGAATCCGGGCTGTCAAAAGAAGGTAAAGAGAAAGCTGAAAGTGAGCTCCAGAAGCTCAAGATGATGTCTCCGATGTCGGCTGAAGCGACGGTTGTCAGAGCGTATTTGGACTGGTTGCTCGGCTGTCCATGGACCAAG
>RGHP01000276.1 GCA_010024125.1 Gammaproteobacteria bacterium
GTTGCACAGGTTAAAGCATTATCATCAGGGGGCGTTCATTTAGCCGCTGAGTTTGCAGGTGTGATGCCAGCGCTCGATTTGGCAATCGAGGTCACCCGGCGTGGGGGCCGGACCGTGACGGCTGCGTTACCCAATCCATCCGATCGATTATCAGTCGCAGCGGCTCGATTAGTAACTGAGGAACGGGCATTAATGGGATCCTATGTTGGCTCTTGCGTCCCATCCCGTGATATTCCAAATTTTATTGCCTTGCATAAGAAGGGTTTACTGCCCGTTGAGCGCATGATTTCGCATACGCTTGAGTTAACAGAGATTAATACCGCGATGGAACGGCTGGCCGCGGGTCAGGCGGTTCGTCAAATTGTGTGTTTTGAGTGAGTAAGACATGTCGTTATATCAACCATTATCGCTAATCAATGGACAGTGGGTGGGCGCTTCATCTGGCGCGACCTTTGATGTCATTAACCCAGCAACAGGTGACGTCGTTGAAACGGTTGCTGACCTCTCAGCTGCTGACTGTCAAACAGCCATCGATGCTGCTGAAGCGGCTTTTCCTTCATGGGCGGCATTAACCGCGAAAGAGCGTGCCACGATCCTGCGTCGATGGTTCAATCTGATTACAGAACATACTGAGGCATTGGCTGCACTGATTACCGAAGAAATGGGTAAACCGCTCGCCGAAGCCCGTGGTGAAGTTGCTTATGGTGCCAGTTTTGTTGATTGGTTCGCTGAAGAAGGCCGGCGGATTTACGGTGATGTGATTGCTCCACATATGGCGGACAAGCGGATTCTCGCGATCAAGCAACCTGTCGGCGTCGTTGCAGCGATTACCCCATGGAACTTCCCGCTAGCAATGATCACACGGAAAGTATCACCAGCACTTGCTGCAGGTTGTACGGTGGTGATTAAGCCATCTGAAGATACGCCGCTCACCGCATTAGCCGTCTGTGAACTGGCTAATCAAGCAGGGATGCCCGCGGGCGTAATTAATTGTGTGACCGGGATGGATGCACCCGCGATCGGCCAGGTGCTGACTGGAGACAGTCGGGTACGGAAGGTGACATTCACTGGTTCAACTCAAGTCGGTAAAATCCTATATCGCCAATGCGCTGACAGTGTGAAAAAGCTTTCGTTGGAGCTCGGTGGTAATGCACCGTTTATCGTATTCGACGATGCGGATCTTGAAGCGGCTGTGGATGGTGCCATGCTCTGTAAGTTCCGAAATGCGGGGCAAACATGTGTCTGTGCAAACCGTATTTTGGTCCAGAGCGGAATCCATGACCGCTTTGTCGAAGCCTTCACAGCCCGAGTCAAAGCAATGAAAGTCGCTGATGGTAAAACTGAAGGCTCAGAAATCGGTCCTTTGATCAACGCAGATGGCAAAGCGAAAGTCGAGGCTCACGTTGAAGATGCGCTCGCCAAAGGGGCAACTGCCATATGCGGGGGGACTCCGCACGATGCAGGCCCTCTGTTTTACAGCCCGACTGTCCTCGTCGGTGTCACAAAAGACATGCAGATGGCCTCAGAAGAGACCTTTGGTCCAGTCGCACCAATTTACCGCTTTGATCGTGAAGAAGAAGCGATTGCTTTGGCGAATGACACACCGTATGGATTAGCTGCATATTTCTACACAGAAGATTTATCGCGCACCTTCCGTGTCTATGAGGCCCTGGATTACGGGATTATTGGCGTGAATACCGGAATTATTTCAACTGAAGTGGCACCGTTTGGTGGCGTGAAAGAATCAGGCCTCGGGCGTGAAGGCGGACCGCATGGTATTGAAGAATTCCTTGAAACAAAATACGGCTGTATCGGGATCAAGCTATGAGCCAGGGTAGCTTTGAAAAGGGACTCGCGAAGCGACGGAAGGTCATGGGTGACGCGTTTGTCGACCGTGCTTTGTCTCAGGCCGATGAACTCACCATGCCGATGCAGGATTTTGTAACGCG
>RGHP01000277.1 GCA_010024125.1 Gammaproteobacteria bacterium
TCAAACGCTTCGGTAGCTGGTCATCCTCTTTGGTGAAGCCAGCCTCTAGATTGAAGAGCTTCTCCATATTCCAGATCCGTTCACCGACCTCCTGAAGCTTGGCTTCAGACCAATCACCCTCACAGGCTGCGTCGATCTGCGGTTGGATATCACCGAGACCCCACGCGAAGCTTGTAAAGATACAAAGACCAGACGCATCAAATGCAGCCGTCGCATCCTGGAACGCCATTACGAGACCAGGCTTACCTTCAGTCGTGAGCGGATCAGTTTTCACTGGGATACCGAGAACCTCAGATGCGACTGTGTATGAGCGCAGGTGACACGCACCGCGGTTCGATGTCGCATAAGTCAGACCCATACCCTGGATACCACGCGAGTCATATGCAGGGAATTCCTGACCCTTCACGCTCATTGAAAGCTCAGGCTGGCCATACTTTTCACATAGACGCTTTGAACCGAGTCCGATCTCGACACCGAAACCTTCACCGTTGGCCGTCATATCAACCAGTTCACACAGGGCTTCAGCCGAACCGAATGGCGCCTTCACACCAATCTTTTTCTCATCGAGCGTGCCGTTTTCATACATCTCCATCACCGCGCCAATAGTGGCACCGAAGGAAATCGGGTCCATACCCTGCTCGTTACAGATCAGATTCGCGTACTGCAACGCCTCAAGATCTTTCACGCCGTTTGCAGCACCAAGCGCCCAAGCAGCCTCATACTCAAGTCCACCGGAGGCACCATGATATTGTGGCTTCTGCTGAACAGAGAAATGATCCTTATCGATCTTAGAGATACGACCACAAGCGATCGTGCAGCCAAAGCATGCCTGATTCGTCAACAAATGGGCCTTACCATCACTCTCACGAGGCTTCGCCATTGCCTCAGCAGAAATATCATTGGCACTCTCAAACGCGACATTCTTGTGGTTACGTGTCGGGAGGGCACCCATCTCGTTAATCACGTTCATCAACACCTGGGTACCATAGGTTGGCAACCCCTGACCTGTTACTGCGTTTTCGGCAAGAATTTGCTTCTTCTCAGCCGTAACCTTCTGGAACTCAGCAGGGTTAGCAACATTGCCAACACCCTTCGTTCCGCGGATAGCAACCGCCTTCAGGTTTTTCGATCCCATGACAGCACCAACCCCCGAGCGGCCAGCCGCGCGGTGTAAGTCGTTCACAACGCAAGAGAACAGAACCTGGTTTTCACCAGCCTTACCGATCGATGAAATTCGGATCTGCGGATCCTGGTTTTCTTTCTTAATCTGCTCTTCGGTATGCCATGTAGATGTACCCCAGAGGTGAGAGGCATCACGAAGCTCCGCCTTATCGTTCTCAACCATCAAATAAACGGGTTTCGATGACTTACCCTCGAAGATAATCATATCCCAGCCGGCAAACTTCATCTCGGCTCCGAAGTAGCCACCAGAGTTGGAACACGCGATCGCACCGGTCAGCGGGCCTTTCGTCACCACTGTGTAACGACCGCCGGTTGATGCGATTGTTCCTGTCATCGGACCGGTCGCCATAATGAGTTTATTATCCGCTGATAACGGATCGACCTTCGCATCGATCTCTTCAACCAGATATTTGGAAGCCAAACCCCGAGATCCGAGGTAGTCCATGGCCCATTCCATATTCAGAGGTTCTGAAGTGCAGGTACCTTTCGTAAGGTCGACCCGCAGAATTTTTCTCGTCCACGCCATCTTTAGTTCTCCTTACAAACTCGCGTCGTTGGCCTTGGCGGCCCACTTACGCA
Organism: Gammaproteobacteria bacterium; assembly: GCA_010024125.1. GTDB lineage: Bacteria > Pseudomonadota > Gammaproteobacteria > Pseudomonadales > Litorivicinaceae > HIMB30. Next base: position 1,762 of record RGHP01000277.1, read on the forward strand.
TTTTGTCTAAACCAGTCCAACTCGCGTCTACATAGGTGATCGCATCTGTTGGGCACGCTTTAGCACACGCTGGATCGCCACCACACAGATCGCACTTAGCGACCTTACCGGTCTCAACCACATAGTTAACCGTGCCGAACGGGCACGCAATCGTACACACCTTGCATCCAACACAGGTCTCGTCTTGA
>RGHP01000278.1 GCA_010024125.1 Gammaproteobacteria bacterium
CTATCAGGTATGGAAATTCAAAGCGTCTTGGACAAGACCATTCTCGCTCACGGCACTCTGTATTGCCTCGGTTATAGGGTCAGGCATCGGGGTCCTAATACTACTCAAAGTCGATCCCGAGATGCTGTCTAAAATTTTAGGACTGATAGTCATCAGTTACTGTGCGATCCGGCGGTGGCAACCACTCAATCTGAGTGAACGAATGACACAGGCCTTGGCTGCACCGATGGGATTTCTCGCCGGGCTCGCTGGCGGAACCACTGGTGTATCTGCTCCGGTGATCATGATGTATATGAGTGCGATCAATTTGGTTAGAGGATCGTTCATCTTTGGGATCAGTGTTTACTTTATCGCGATGGGTTCTGGACAGTTTGTATGGCTCGGCCTCGCCGGTCTGATGACGTGGGAGCTTGCCGCCGCCAGCGCACTCACACTCATCCCACTCGCTCTCGGGATGAGTCTCGGCCAAAAGATTGGAGAACACGTCTCGCAGACTCAGTTCGAGAAAGTAATCCAATCAATTTTGGTCGTACTGGGTGTTAAGCTGCTTCTAAATATTTAATCAGACCGGCCCGTAGCCACCCCCTCCGGGGGTCCCCAAAGTCAGTCTGTCGCCGGGTTCTAGCGTGACACCCGACTGCATTGAAGCGAGCCTAGTGGTCGTTCCGGAGACTTCAACCTCACAGAATCCGCCCCGGGCGTTACCGCCACCATTCACACCTAAGGGTTGAATCCCATGCTTACTGGACCGTAACGTCACAGACGTGACGCCGTAGAGGATTCTGTAGGTTCTGACAAACCCACACCCACCTCTGAACTTCCCCTTGCCCCCAGAATCTTTGAGTACCTTGAACTCTTCCGCCCGTATCGGAAACTCTGTCTCTAGCATCTCTACCGATGTGACCTTCCCGTTGGTCTGATTGCAATGACAACCTGTCTCTCCGTCATATCCCTGCATCGCACCGACTCCTCCTGCGAACAGTTCGTACTGGATCAATGTCTTCCGATCAACGACATGCGCCAGCGTCATCGCGCGCCCGCCGCCACCATCCGCCCTCGCAAACTGGGGGGCGCTTTCTCCAAACGCGGCGAAAATTGACTCGATGATGGCGTGCAGTGCCGGGTTATACGTATTAACCGGTGCTGGGAAATAGGGGTCGACTATCGTACCCTCTCGTGTCTCGAGATTAAAACAATCGAAGACTCCCTGATTAACCGGAGTGTCGATTCCTGTGATTGCAATCATTACGTATGCACACGCTGCTTTTACGAGATGTGGCCTCACGTTGATGGGTCCAGAGCCTTGCGGATCGGAGTCTGAAAAATCGAACGTGATCGACTTACCAGCCTTGGTCACTCTGACACGAATACCTTTAGGTGTCTCCAGATCGATCCCGTCGTGATCGATAAAACGTTCAGCGCTACCCTCAAAATCATCAAGCTCTAGGAGTCTTTCCTGGATCAGTCTTTGCGTCGCTCTCCGATGGTATTCGAACGCGGAACGTGTCGACTCAATCCCAAACCTGTCAAACAACTCCTCGACACGACCCGAACCCAACGAGCAGACTCCGATTTGCCCCTCAAGGTCGCCGATTACGACTTCCGGCGCTCTGCTGTTCCCGTGTAGCAAAGCGAACGCCTCTTTGTTCTTTGTACCACCACTAAAGAGTCTTACCGGCGGTATGTGCAGACCCTCAAAAAAAGTGTCCCGAGCTGTCGCTGGACAGCTACCCGGTGCCGCTCCACCGATATCTGACTTGTGAGCAATCGAGGCCGCAAATGCCACAAGTCGGTCATCGCAAAAGACCGGCACAGCGATTGCGAAATCCGGGCTGTGTGGGCTCCCACCCTCCCACGGCGAGTTACTGAGAAACACGTCACCGTCCCTTATCTCGTCGGACGGATAACGAGACAAAACACCA
>RGHP01000279.1 GCA_010024125.1 Gammaproteobacteria bacterium
ACGCGTGCGAGATTGGCGTCTCTCATTGGCGTAAGAGGATGATCCTTCATGCTGGATTCGCTCAGGAGTTGGTCTCCGACAAATAGGTGGCCCATGAATACCGATCGACCGTTTTCTGGAAAGCCGGGACAGTACAGCGCCCGCGTCTGACCCGTGATCGCCATCAGCGCCTCAGCAACCGGTCCAATATTACCTTCTGGTGTTGAATCGAAGGTTGAACAATACTTCCAGTAGAGACGCTCGGCGCCTCCAGCGAGAAGCCATCGCGCTGCCTCAGAGCAGTCATGAACCGCTTTATCGACCGGCTCGGTTCGACATTTCAGGGCAATGATTTCGATATCGGTACTACGATCACATGGCACGTTAGGTAGTCCGAAATGCAACTTGACCGACGCACCACTGCGCCGCAAGAGACCTGCGAGATCTGTGGCCCCGGTGTAATCATCAGCAACGCACCCGAGCTTCATGTATCTGAGCCCGGAAGCGTGACCTTTGACTGCTGCGCTAGGACCTTGACGACAGCGCTGTCGTCCTCGCCCCCGAGACCCGACTCCGATGCCTTCCGGTACAACGCGAGCGCCGCGTCTGATAGCGGGGTAACCACACCGTTTTCGACGGCTTCGTTTGTCACGATACCAAGATCTTTGACAAAGATATTAACGCTAGAAAGTGGAGAGTAATCACCGTCCGCGATGTGGGGCGCGCGATTTTCAAACATCCAAGAAGAACCTGCGCATTTACTGATAACATCGATCACCTGGTGCAAATCCATATCCAATGAGGCCGCTAGGTTCATCGCTTCAGCTGTTGCCGCGATATGAACCCCTGCGAGAAGCTGGTTAATTAGTTTCATCTGTGAACCCTGTCCGGGTTCGTCACCGAGCTCGAACACATGCTCTGAGATCGCGTCAAAAATGGGCTTTGCGTCGGTCATAGCGAGCGGCGTTCCTGAGGCCATGATCGACATGCGACCGTCGAGGGCCTTAGCGGCGCCGCCACTCACGGGTGCGTCGATGTACCGGAAACCCATGCTACCGACTTTATTCGCTATCTCGACCGCCTTGGACGGTGCAAGCGTCACGCAATTAATAATCAGTGCGTTGGGCATGAGGCCGGACTGTAGCTCAGAATCAAACAGCACGGACTCAGCTTGGCTTGCATTGACCACGAAGACTAGGACGCAGTCAATGTCTTTGCATGCGGCCAGCGACTCGATGGGCTTGCCGCCGCTAGCCTGGAAGCGTTCCAACGCCTCTGGGTTGACATCAAAGCCGGCCGTGTCGATCCCGGCGCGTACGCATGACACTGCGGCTCCAAATCCCATTGACCCGAGACCAATGACCAACGTTTGCATTAAGACTCCTCAAAATTGTATTGATCTTGTGGGTTGCTGTGTTTAATTCTTAGCCAAGATCAGATCATCATCATAATGAAAAGGAGTGTCATGTGGCCAGAGTTCTTGTAACCGGGGGCGGCGGTTTTTTAGGGCAACGTGTTGTCCGTTCGTTGATGTCGGCGAAACGCATGATGATTAACGGGGTCGAGCGTGATCTCTCTTCAGTCTGCGTGGTTGACCGGTTTGTGCCTGAGTGGATGAGAGACGAAGGGGTTGAGGTGATTCAAGGTGATCTCCTGACTTTACTAGAGAATCAAGCAGCGACGTTTCAGTCCAGCGATGTCGTGTTTCATCTGGCTAGCGCGGTCAGTGGGGAATGCGAGCAGGATCTTGGTCTCGGGTTAAAAACGAACCTAGAGACCGGCATCGCGCTCGGTAAGATTCTTGCTGGCGCCGCCCATCGTCCGCTGCTTATCTTCTCGAGTTCCCTGGCGATTTTTGGCGGCACAGAAGATTTCCCTCTGCCGAGACTGATTACAGACGAAGTGAGACCGAATCCACAAAATAGTTACGGCTCGCAAAAAT
>RGHP01000280.1 GCA_010024125.1 Gammaproteobacteria bacterium
CGCGCACCATAACCTCAACGCGGCTCTGAAGATTTCGCCGCATTAGATCCGCAGAGCCGATATAAAACTGTTCATCCCCACCGTTCTGGAAATAAAAGATTCGACTGTGCTCCAAAAATCGTCCGACTATGGACCGAACCGTTATGTTCTCTGAAATACCAGGTATCCCAGGGCGCAACCGACAAGAATCCCGGACGATCAAGTCAACTTTTACCCCAGCTTGGGAGGCTCTATACAGCGCGCGCACAATATCAGAATCCTCTAGAGCATTGGTTTTCAGCCGAATCAGGCCTGGCATCGCTTTAGAGCTACAAACCGCCTCCCGCTCTATGCACTCCAACAGCAGCGGTTTCAACTGCTTAGGAGCTGAGACAATGTTGCCAAATTTTCGTCCTGGATGCAGTCCCGTTGTTAGAAAATTAAACAACTCCGTCACGTCTTGACCTATTGTATCGTCGCAGGTCATCAACCCAAGATCGCTGTAAAGTTTTGCTGTGCCTGCGTGGTAATTCCCGGTACCGATATGAACGTAGCGTCGCAAGCCATTGTAATCCTGCCGAACAACAAGAATCACTTTGCAATGCGTTTTTAAACCAAGCACCCCAAAACTGACATGGATCCCAGCCTCTTCCATGCGGTTAGCCCACTTAATATTAGCTGATTCATCAAACCGAGCCTTCAGTTCTACTGCTACTGCCACCTGTTTGCCATTCTGAGCGGCCTGAATCAGGGCGTCCACAATCCGGGTTTTCGCAGACGTACGATAGAGTGTCATTTTGATCGCTCGGACCTTCGGATCGCAACTGGCTTCCACCAAAAAACGCTCGACTGAGCTAGAGAAGGAAAAATATGGGTGATGCAACAAAATAGAGCCTGACTCTCGAAGAACATGAAATATATTCCGCTTCTCGTGCAGTACAGGATGATCAACACCTTGAAAAGGCTCATCCCTTAATTCTCGATAGGACAACGAAGCGATCTCAGAAAAATCCGACATACGTATCGGCCCGGTAGTTTCAAAAACATCGTCTTCAGAAAGCCCCAGCTCTGCTACCAGCAACCCGCGACGGAAGGGGTCCATATCGTTCTGGATCGTAACTCGTACGGCGGGTGCAAAACGGCGATCTTGCACCTCAGACTCAATGAGCGCCAGCAGGTCATTAACCCCCATTTCATTACGTTCCGTACTCGCATTACGCGCAACATGAAAGGCTTCACAGGCAACGATTTCGACACTTGGGAATAGCAAATCCAGGTTGTGACGGATAATTTCGTCAAGCGAAATAAATCGATCAGTCTCTCCAACTCGTATGAATCGCGGAATACCGGCGCCGACCGGTACCTTGACTCTCGCAGACAGATTTTCGTTACTGATCGGTTCACGTACAGTCACGAACAGGTTAAGGGAGTCATTGGAAATAAACGGAAAAGGATGGGCAGGATCGATCGACTGAGGGGTGACCAGCGGAAAAATATTCTGCAGATAGTAGTCACGCACGAACCGCTTTTCGTCTTCCATCAGCCCGGCATGGTCAAGCACTTCAATACCGCAGTCGTTTAGAGCATCCATAATCTTATGGTAAAGCTGATCCTTCTCTTGCTCGATTTCACGGACCATGGCATTGCATTCGTCAATTTGTTGCTGTGGCGAGCGTCCGTCGACAGTCAGCGTCTCCACCCCAGCGCCCACTTGTTGCTTGAGTCCGCCAATGCGTTTCATGAAAAACTCATCGAGATTCGACCCCACGATTGCAAGAAACTTTAGCCGCTCAAGAAGAGGCGTCCGGGAGTCTTTCGCTTCATTCAGCACCCTCTTGTTGAACTCCAACCAAGTTAACTCGCGATTGAGATATAAATTCGACTCTGAAAGATCAGCGATATCGTTTCCTTCTCTTGCGTCGGATCTAGCCTCTGCATCAT
>RGHP01000029.1 GCA_010024125.1 Gammaproteobacteria bacterium
CTGGGTTAAGTGCAGCACCACCTGAGACAAAATAGCGAAGCTTCCCGCCAAAACGTTTGCGCACTTTTCGACGAACGAGGCGCTCGCAAAGCCTGTTCAATAGCCATTCAAAGCCAAATAACTGTTTTTTCTGTCCCAAACGAATCGTCGTCTCGAACAGGCTTCGCTTGAACGAACTCTCTTTGCTCAATTGACTTGTGATTCGACTGTGCAATAACTCATAAAGTCGAGGTACGGCAGTCATAAGCGTCGGGCTGACATCAGCCATCATTGTTGAGAGCTTATCGAGTTTCTCGCAATAAAAGATTTCGCCGCCGAGATATAACGGTAAATAAAGCCCTGCCATATGTTCATAGGCATGCGCCAATGGAAGAAATGATAGAAAACGATGAGGCTCAATAAGATCAGCCTCTTCAAGCACCTGAAGAATACTGGTCACATTTGCTTTCAAATTTTTGTGCGTCAGAGCCACCAGTTTCGGCAAACCATTAGTTCCCGATGTCGCTATCAGAGCGTACAACTCCCCTGGTGCACGATGATCGGCAGGAGTGAAGCCGGAAGCTGTGACGGCAGGAAACAATGGTTTTTCAACATCAGATGAGACGTAGATCTGAAGCTTCACACCAGAAATCGCAGATATGAGCCGATTTTGGAGCTCTCCGGTCGAGACTACCGCAGCAGTCGCCCCTGATTTTTCGATGAGGTACTGAATCTCGTGCGGCTTATGTGTCGTATAAGCAGGGACTAGAACCAATCCGTAGAGCGCGCTTGCAACAGCAGTCACAGCCCACTCAGGGCGATTCTCCATCAGCAACAAAAGTCGAGCGCCAGGCAAGACTCCATCTGTCTGCCATTGAGCGCATAAACGCAGTGCAGCCTCAAAAACTTCGCCTCGTGAATACGCAATCCACTGATCATCTTTTAGGCGATAGAGACAGGCTGCATTGGGGGCCCTTTTCGCGAGCTCCATAAACGGGGTGATTAGCATTCGACGTTTCCAATTATTGTTATGCATAAATGTTTAGGTTTGGATGATGCCTGAAACAGTCGCCGCTGTAGAGCGCTTCCAATTTTCACCGGCATCATCCCAGTGGCTTTTATCGGGAGCCGACAAAAAACAAACGAAATAAGTATGCCGAAACGCTGGATGAATCGAAGCCTATTCATGCCCACCTCCAAACAAATTGACTTGATAGAAGGTGTGGAGGTGATAGCGGAGTAGTTCAAGGAGGTGTGATAAGATGCGACCATCCACGAAAACGTGGTGCAAGTGGCGGGACTTGAACCCGCGACCTCTCCCTTACCAAGGGAGTGCTCTACCAACTGAGCCACACCTGCATGGGTGCGGGATTATTAAGGTCTGAACGCATCAAGTCAACATGCAACGCAAGATTCAAGTCACTGGTATTTCTGAATTTCTCGTATCACAGGACGGATTTGACTGTGTAATCGACGTCAGGTCTCCGTCAGAATACGCGGAAGATCATCTCCCCGGTGCCATCAACCTCCCCGTTCTTAATGATGACGAGCGCGCAGAGGTCGGAACGATCTACAAACAGATCGATCCGTTTACTGCAAGGAAACGAGGTGCAACGCTTACCAGTAGGAATATAGCCACACATATAGAAGCGCTTAGCCAACATCCGAAAGACTGGCGGCCAGTTGTGTATTGCTGGCGTGGCGGTCAGCGTTCCGGTTCGATGGCGCTAGTGATGCACGAAATTGGTTGGCCTGTAACACTCGTGCAAGGCGGCTACAAGGCGTATAGACGTCATGTACAGGAGCAACTCGATCTATTACTCCCGCAACTTAATCTCCTTGTTCTAGCGGGACCTACTGGCTGTGGCAAAACCCATTTATTGCATCACCTACGTGCGCGAGGCCATCAGGTTCTGGATCTAGAAGGTCTTGCTAGTCACCGGGGCTCGTTACTCGGCCAGGAGCCAGGTATTCCGCAACCATCACAAAAACTATTTGAATCTCGTCTCTATCACGTGCTTTCTGATCTTGATTTGACCAAACCCGTTTTTGTGGAATCAGAGTCATCAAAAATCGGGGAGATACACATCCCTAAGCAGCTTTTTCAGAATCTCATTACATCGAAGGCAATCGCACTAACTTGTGACAGATCAAAACGGGCGCAATATCTGATCGAGAAATACTGGCATCTCACAGAGTCGCCAGATGATACTCTGAAGCTCATCAAACGCTTAGAGTTCCGTCATGGTAAAGAACAGATCGTCCGTTGGGCTAATTTAATTGCGGCTCATTGTTGGCGTGAGCTTGCAGAGAGTCTGCTTGAAGTCCACTACGACCCGTCATATGAGCGCTCACAAAAGCGGTTTCAACAAAGTGTCCAGCATGAGCTTTTGCAACCGGGGCACCTAGAACCAGTGGATATATTCGATGAATTGACTGGGTAGACACGTAATGTTGCTAGAAACCAATCCTGTTTCAGAGCATCCACGAGACGATTGGATTCCCAACCGTCCCGTGCCCAGGACTCTGTGATTAAAACCGACGTTCTATCTCAGCAAGCACCGAAGGATCTTCGATTGTCGAGGGCGCAGTGTATGACTCTCCGTCAGCAATTTTTCTCAGTGTCGCTCGAAGAATCTTGCCCGAGCGCGTCTTTGGTAACCGGTCAACAATCAATGCTTTGTTAAAGCACGCGACGGCCCCGATAGAGGCCCGCACCGACGCGATCAGTTCTTTCTCAACTTCGTCGTGTGATTGGGTTACGCCGTCCTTGAGTACGACCAGCCCAAGCGGTAGTTGCCCCTTCAATTCATCCGCGACACCTATCACGGCGCATTCGGCAACCGCGGGATGCGCGGCGACAATTTCTTCCATCTCTCCGGTGGATAACCGGTGACCCGCTACGTTAATTACATCGTCGGTACGGCCCATAATGAACACATAACCGTCTTGATCGATATACCCACCATCGCCAGTCAGATAGTACCCCGGATACGGATTGAGATAACTTTCTTCAAATCGAGTGTGATTCCCCCATACCGTCGGCAAACAACTTGGCGGAAGTGGTCGTTTAATCACAACACTTCCCTGCTCACCGGCTTCAACTTGGTTTCCTGACGGATCAAGAATTTCAACTTTAAATCCAGGTGTTGGCTTCGTCGCAGAGCCTGCCTTTGGAGTAAACGATTCGAGCCCCCTTGGATTACAAGCGATTGCCCAGCCGGTTTCTGTCTGCCACCAATGATCGACCACTGGTAATCCTGAAATTTCGTCAAGCCAATGATAAGTTGGTGGATCAAGTCGTTCTCCTGCCAAATACAGAGCCTTTAACGAGCTTAAGTCGTACTTTTTATACAATTCAGCATGCGGATCTTCTTTTCGAATCGCTCGGAAAGCAGTCGGTGCTGAGAACAAGACTTTCACTTTGTAGTCTTCAACAACGCGCCAGAAGGCTCCAGCATCTGGAGTCCGAACAGGCTTTCCTTCATACAACACCGTTGAGCATCCAAATAGTAAAGGCGCGTATACAATGTACGAATGACCGACGACCCAACCCACGTCACTGGCAGCCCAGAACACCTCGCCTGGCTTCATGTCATACACCGAACTCATCGAATAGGTCATGGCAACCGCATGGCCGCCATTATCGCGAACAACACCTTTCGGCTTACCAGTGGTACCAGAGGTGTACAAAATATATAGCGGATGGGTTGCACTGACCGGTACGCAGTCAATTGGTTGAGCACTTGCCATCAAATCGGACCAAGTGACATCACGACCTTCAACCGGGAAAAAGCTTGCCTGTGGTCGCTCTAAAACAACCACAGAAGTTGGCTTTTTATCTGATATCTCAATCGCCTCATTGACGATCGGCATATATTCGATGACTTTATTAACTTCGATACCACAGGTTGATGTAACGATCGCTTTTGGAGCGGCGTCGGAGAGACGGACTGCCAACTCGTTGGCTGCGAATCCACCAAAGACCACTGAGTGAATTGCACCGATACGAGCGCAGGCAAGCATCGCAATCAATGCCTCAGGGACCATCGGCATATAAATCACAACCCGGTCCCCGGTCGTTACTCCTAAGGATGCAAGTCCACCAGCAAATCGCTCGACTTCATCTTTTAATTCCGCATATGTGATTGCGCGCTTGGTGTCCGTGACTGGCGAGTCGTAAAACACGGCGACCTGATCACCGCGCCCGGCCTCAACATGACGGTCAATCGCGTTATAGCAAGTGTTGAGAGTGCCATCTGGATACCAGCGCTCAATACCATTCACATCATCAGCTAAGCCGACCTGGGGCTTTTGGACCCAATCAATCAGGCTGGCTTTGTCTAGCCAAAAGCCTTGGGGATCTTGAATTGATTGATCGTATTCACTTTGGTAGCTCATGAAACATCCTTATCGCGTGCTTCTCATTGGTTATTGATCCAATGTGAACCAAATTTACAAAAATGTCTTTACGACGTTTCGGTGGTAACTACGCCAATCTGTTGCGGTGATAAGCCGGCTTCTTCCCAATGTTGAATCACCCGTTTGGCAGTTTCAGGAGGTGCTGCAATGAGCAAGGGGCCGCACGTTTGTGGATCAAACACAACAGCGCTTGGGGCTTTGTGGCCGATCTGTTGCGCATATCGCACATTGTCAACGTATGCAGTCGATTGAATCCCGCGAGCGATGCACTCATCGACACCCGAAAACGTCACAATATTTTCTGCCCACTGAATACCTAAGTTCTTCCCAGAAAGCATTTCGCGAAGATGCCCAGCGAGTCCAAAACCCGTCACATCGGTCATCGCATGGACACCCTCTTGAGCAGCAGTCTGGCTTGCCTCAAATAAGGATTTGAGCGCATTTGTAACCCATTGATCGATGAATGCTCCAACGGTGAATCCCGAGGCAAGAGCAGAAAATAGAATCCCAGAACCCACTGGGCCTGTGATCCAGAGTTCATCCCCAGCCATGGCGCCATCTTTATGCACGGGGCGTGTACATTCACCTTCAATCTGAACAGCAATCATCGGCTGATTGAGTGAAAGGCTATGTCCACCAACAATTTCAACACCATAGGCATGTGCTGCGTCGTGCAACCCAGCCTGTGCTTGGACGAATTCGCTTGCCTCTAAGTGCTGCGACAGCGCGCGTTCGACTGCGATTAATGTCAATGCTGTAGTCGGAGATGCCCCCATTGCCCAGACATCACTCACTGCGTGCCGCATGGCGAGAGCCCCAATCAAATACGGATCGTCAACCAGGTGAGTTAATGCGTCGATTGATCGGATTCGAGAAACGCCTTGTTGTGTTGTTATCGCACCATCTTCAAACTGTTGGCCAAATACTGAAGTGAGCATATCCCCGGGGAGTTTGGCTGCGCATCCTTCGCAACGCATCGCTTCAGCTGAAGACATCTTGCGAGGCTTAAACCGCGCCATGAATTTCTGATCGATACGATCCTTGAGTTTGAAAAGTAACGCACCTTGATAAGCAAGCGAGCCCCTCACAGCAATTGCTTCGCCATCGCCTAGATTTAAAAGTGTTAACCAATGCCTTTGCGGGCGAAACGGCGACACATGGCGCCCCTGTATCTTTTGCCACAGTGCTTTCGCAAGATACTGACCGGCTCTCACTGCCATAACACCTGAGCGCCCTCGTGAAAACGGTAGATTCACAATATCGCCTGAGGCATAAAGCCCCTCGCAATCATCAACTTGGAGCTCGGCGTTAACCGTCAGAAATCCATCTTTACCCGCAAGTCCTGACCGCTCTATCCAAGATGGCGCTCTCACTGGCGTCGCGACGCAGACAACATGAGCGGCGACTGATCGACCATTAGACAGAAGTACTTCCTCAACGATAGCTTCTGTGACTTCAACCGACTCTAATAACGTAATCCTTTTTTTCTCCAGTGCTCTCCGAATCACTGAGGCACCAGCACTTAATGCGTTGTCATGATCGATTGAGCGCCTCGACACCAAGGTAATTGCCGCATCTGATCCATACCGCGCTCTGAAGGCAAATGCGAGCTCAATTCCTGCAGCACCCCCGCCAGCAATCACCATTGACCGATTCCCACCACGCATCCTTTCATCGATTCGAGGTAGATCAATTAAGAGCTTGCGAATTGGTTTTACGTAATAGCAACCGGGGTGTGTCGAAGGGAAGCTGTCAGCCGGTGCTGCTCCAGTATTGAGAACCGCGTAGTCATAGGGAATGCAGAGCTCTCGAGCATTGGGTAACGCTTGATGTCGTACAATTACCGTTTTTGAAGCGGTATCGACTCTTTCAAACGAACCGCGAATAAATCGCGCCGCGGCTTGCTTACACAGCGCTGCAACGTCAATGAATAGCTCATCGGCGATGTACTGACCAGCTAAAAAGCCCGGAAGCATCCCAGAATACGGAGCAGTCGATTCCGGGTTAATGACGACTAATCTCACACCCTCCAACGGATCCATCGCAAAACGTCGAATCAGCGCAATATTGGAATGACCAGCGCCAACTAGAACGAGGCTGTACCGTGCAGAAGCTGATTCGTTACCCACTAATCACCCGAGTAGGCTCGCGCATGGTGACGAACTCTTCTGCCGCTGTCGGATGAATTCCAATCGTTCGATCAAAATCTGCTTTGGTAGCACCAGCCTTTAAAGCAACAGCGAAGCCCTGAAGAATTTCACCAGCATCTGGAGCGAGCATGTGTAATCCGAGGATTCGATCGCTATCGGCATCAACGATTAGCTTGAAGATACTTTGCTCTTGGCGACCACTCAGTGCATGTTTCATCGGTTTGAACCGGCTAACAAATACTTTGGCGTGTAACCCGCGCGCAACGACTTCATCCTCTGACAGCCCTAAGGTTCCGATATTCGGCTGGCTAAAAATTGTTGTTGGTATCAAATCATAATCAACACTTGCAGACTTAGCTCCGTCAAATAAATGTTTCGCAAGCGCCATCCCCTCAGCCAATGCAACAGGGGTCAATGCAACGCTACCGGTGACATCGCCGACCGCAAAAACCGATGGATCGTTGGTTTGGAAGTTATCGAACACCTCGATCGTCCCATCCTCACGCGTTGTGACCTGAGTATTTTCAAGACCAAGACCAAAGGTATTTGGCACACGCCCGACGGCCATTAGTACTTCATCAACGATGAGCTCGTCATCATCATGGCCCGAGTGGTCAACTCGAATCCCATCATTAATTCGTTCAAATCCGAACAAACGATGATCAAGTCGCACATCAACGCCCTTTTGCTTCATTTCCTCGATGAGCTGATTCACGATTTCGCGATCAAATTCTTTAAGTAAATTTGGGCCGCGGTATGACAACGTTGTCTCGACGCCAAGACCGGCAAAGATGCCAGCAAATTCGACGGCGATGTAACCGCCGCCAACGACCAGAATGCGCTTAGGCAGTTTTGCCAAATCGAAAATTTCGTTACTTGTTTTTGTCAGCTCGATACCAGGCATTTCCGGTTGTCGCGGCCATCCACCTGTTGCGATCAAAATTCGCTTGGTTGATAACAAGCGCTCTCCGACTTTGACCGTATTTGAATCAACGATTGAGCCTCGTCCATTGACTAATTCTGCCCCTGAGCCTTCTAGTAATCGGTCATATATCCCATTTAAACGACTGATTTCATGAACTTTATTATCCCTTAGTCGATTCCAATCGAAACCACTGATCGAGCTATCCCAGCCATAACCGACTGCATCTTTGATCGACTCAGAAAAGCTAGAGCCATAGACATACAGCTTTTTAGGAACGCAGCCGACGTTGACGCAAGTTCCCCCAAGATACCGATCTTCAATGACAGCAACACGAGCACCAAACCCCGCCGCCATGCGCGCAGCGCGTACACCGCCGCTTCCAGCTCCAATTACGACTAAATCGTATTGACTCATGGTGTCCTCATTTCATCAGGATGATCGTTTTACCTAATTGATCACCGTGTTGCATGTTCTGATAGGCTTCAATGATTTCATCTGGCATCACAATTTGTTCCACGCCGTGGTGCACCCTGCCCCGTTGTACAGCCGGCCAAACAATGGTCTCTAATTCAGCCAGCAAACGTCGTTTAACGACGTCGGATTGTGTGCGCAGAGTGCGGCCAAACAGAGTCACATTTTTAGACAGAAAATCCACCAAATTGCATTCGGTTGAGGTCCCGCCAAGCAAGCCAAAGATCGCAATACGCGCCGCATTTGCAGCGACACTTAGATCTTTATTGAGATAACCAGCGCCCACTGGATCGAGAATGACGTCGAATTGAAGTCCGAGCCCTCGAAAATACGCAGCCCAGTCTTGTGATCGCAAAACACCGGCTTCAGCGCCTCTTTCGAGGCAATAATCGAGTTTCTCTTGCGATCCGCAAGTAATGAAAGGTACAGCACCTAAAAGACGCGCCAACTGTATCGCAGCGACACCAACTCCGGAGGCTCCTGCGTGAATTAATACTTTTTCTTTGGGAACAAGCTTGGCTTGATCCCATAAATTGAATAAAGCGGTGCACCAGGTTTCACACAATCCAGCGGCCAACGAGAGCTCTAGACCATCTGGTGCAGAAACGACGACCGATGGTGAGCACACAACGTATTCAGCGATACCACCCCCACGAAGCAATGCGCACACTTTTCGACCAAGCCATGCCTCATCAACCCCCTCGCCCACCTGGTCGATTATTCCAGAGCACTCAAGACCCAACGTAGGCACTTCCACTTTTCCAGGATATAGCCCTTTGATCTGAAGTAAGTCCGCACGATTCAAGCCTGCAGCTTCAACCTGGATCCGAATTTGACCTTTTTCGACTTTTGGCGAAGGCAACTCTTGCCATTGGGCTTCGGCCTTCGCATTATTGACACCTAAGACGCGCATAAATTTTGTGCACCCATAACTAAAAGCTTGCGTTTAAAAGGAGACATTGACGCACATGAACTCTCCAAATCAAAGTTTAGGACCTCTGAAGCAGATTAAAGCTGTGCTCCACTCAGAAGTCGGACCAGGGATTCTGCTAGTTATTATGGCAGTTTTAGCTATGACGATCATGAATTCCCCATTGGCATCCTATTACGAAGACATCTTCAGAACGAAAGTTGTGTTTGGTGTTGGACCCATTGTGATTGATAAACCGTTCTTGCTCTGGGTTAACGATGGGTTGATGGCAATTTTCTTCTTTTTGATTGGCCTCGAGATCAAACGTGAGCTGATGGTGGGACATCTTTCCGATATCCGCCAGGCATTGCTTCCTCTTGGCGCCGCGGTCGGCGGTATGGCCGCGCCTGCCATCGTGTATCTCATCGTTACACAGGGTGTTGAAGGTGCTGCGCATGGTTGGGCTATCCCAGCAGCGACTGATATAGCGTTCGCTATCGGTGTCCTAGCTCTGCTTGGGCCACGAGTCCCAGTACCTTTGAAGGTCTTTTTGTTAACACTGGCCGTTGCTGATGATTTGGGAGCTATCATTATTATCGCTTTGTTTTATACGGAACAGTTGAGTATTGGGTCGCTTGCTGTCGCCTTTGCCGCACTCGGTGTTTTGATTCTGATGAACTATTCAAACGTGGGTAATAAGTCAGCGTATCTGTTTGTTGGGTTCATTATGTGGGTCGCTGTTTTGAAGTCAGGAGTCCACGCAACGCTTGCAGGTGTCGCTCTGGGATTCTGCATTCCCTACACCTTGCCAAAACAAGAGTCGTCACCGGTCGTTCGGCTTGAGCATGAGCTTCATGGCTTCTCAAGCTACATCGTGCTTCCCTTGTTTGCGTTCGCAAACGCGGGCGTCGCAATTGGGGAGCAAGGGTTGGCGATCCTAGGTCATCAAGTTCCGATGGGAATCGCTGCTGGTCTTTTCCTCGGCAAGCCGATTGGCGTCATGCTGTTATGTTTCTTGATTTTGAAATTCGGTATCGCTCAAATGCCGCGCCATGTGAACTGGGGTCAGCTATTTGGTGTCTCGCTGCTATGCGGCATCGGATTCACCATGTCGCTCTTTATCGGCTCTTTGGCATTCGGAGGAATGAGTAACCCATTGGCGGGACTTGATCGGCTCGGAATTTTAACCGGATCGATTCTCTCGGCTGTCGTTGGATTCATCGTTCTCAAGAGGGCGTTACCTGAACGCTCATTCTGTGTTCTCGGAGCCAAACCACTTCGCTAAGCAAAAAAGCCGGGCGTAAGCCCGGCAAGTTTTAACTCATTAGATGGTTGCGCGGATTACGTGCCTATCAACTGTCGCGCTTGACCAATCCAGTCATCACGCTTGATTCTGCCGGCAAACTTCACAACATTTGCCTCAAGATCTCGAATCTCAGCATCGGTCAAAGCGGCGATTTGCGCATATGACGTGATTCCAGCGTCCTGTAATTTCTTTTCCAATCCAGGGCCAACACCTGAGATTTGCTTTAGGTCGTCCTGACGAACCGGCGCCTGTGCGATCGCTTTGATCTCCGATGCACGCTTTGACTTAGTGGATTTTTTTTTCGCGACCCCTGAGGTAACGGAAGGAAACATCAACTCAATTGCTTCTGTCGGTGTCATTTCGACTAAACTGAAATCTATCATTGCGCGATTGAGCGCTAGAGAATCATCGATCATTTTACTGAACATCGCGTTCGATTGCGCGATAACAGCTTCCGCTTGCTTTAACGTATACATCGTTAAAGAGGTATCAAATTCGTACATGGTTGCCTCCACTTCGCGTGTTCGTGCACTGCACAATAACTTCAATATACCTTGATTTTTTTGCATTGCAACAAAAATCATTCAGTTGACCTCAGATAAAAGTTGGTCACAATAATAACAAAGCATCAGGATGGCTTATGGGATTAGAGCAGCAGTTTAGGGAAGTGGAGTCAACTGAGTCGACTCGTTGCTACCAATGCGCGCTTCACGCGTTATGCCTTCCAGGGATCGTTGGCTGCTTTAACTCAGCACTAGGTCCTATCGTCGCTGACGATATCACCATCGCAAAGGGTCAAGCCCTCTATAATCACGGAGAACGAGCTGACAATTTATATATTGTTAAAAGCGGCGCGTTTAAAATCATGACCCCTCTTTGCGGGCACGATTCACACGTATCTGGTTTTAGGATGCCTGGCGATCTTGTTGGTACTTGCGTTCTCAACTCCGGCCAATATGCATTCACCGCGCAGGCGCTCGATCGCTCGACTGTCTGCCGTCTACCACTAGATCGGCTGCGAGAGGCGCAACTCAGACAACCGACGCTGACCCAAGGTCTTTTACAGGCGCTATCAAACCAGGCAGCACAAGCTCAACGCCAGATAACACGTACAAATCTTCCAGCGCTCGCCAGATTTGCCCTGTTCATCAAAGATATCAGCTCGCATCACAAAAAACGGCATTTATCAGCAACTGAGTTTGACCTACCCATGCCACGGACAGATATCGCTGACTTTCTCGCGCTTGCTCCAGAAACTATTAGCCGGTTAATTGCCTCATTAACCAAACAAGGCGTTTTAGCTTTTGAGGGAAAAACTGTTCGCGTTTTAAATAACGAGGCACTTGAGAACGCTTGCGAGGCTCTGAACTGAATTCAGACAAAGGGTTCATTGGGCTCCTGGTCACGATGTTTTCAGGAGCTGCCAATGATAATCTTGTTAAAACAGCGTTTATCGTCGCAATCACAGCTCTCTCCTGGGATGTTTTTGCGCTCAACGCTGTCATTCTCGCAAACATAGCAGCCTTGTGCTTCGTCCTTCCGTTTATTGTCCTAGCAGGATTCTCAGCGCATCAGGCCAATGTCCAGCCGCCGAAGAAATGGCTGATAACACTCAAAATCATAGAGCTCGGGCTTGCTGTCATTTCAGGGGTTGCCATTTATTTCGAGCTTGGATGGCTGTTACTGCTATGTATCGCAGGATTTGGTGTTCAGTCGGCTCTGATTGGGCCTTTGAAATACGCTCTAATTCCACGATTAACGCAAGATTCGCAGTTATTGAGTAAGAACGCATGGATGGAGTCCGCCACATTTGTTGCCATCCTCGTTGGCACATTGGTGGCTTCTGACTGGATCGTCAGTGATCCAATGGAACTCATTGCTCTGATCCTATTGATTGCGTGTGTTGGAATTGCGGGAATTATGCCCTTACCCAAGTTTGACGGTCTACCAGGATACGAACAGCAATCGATCAAAAACTTAGTACATCAACAACGAAAAGATGCACGCTCAATGTCTGCTATCTGGTGTATCAGCGGGTTCTGGGGCGTTGGCTCAGTGTGGCTGAGCCACCTGCCCGTGCTTGCCGTTGACATTTGGGGGCTCTCTCCACAATCAGTTGGCACCTTGCTGAGCTATTTTGTTCTCGGCATCACAATTGGTGCATTTGCTGGAGTTTTGCTTAAAGACCGCCAAATCGTAGTGAGAATCCTCGGGGGATCGATCATCATGGTGTTAGGGTCTTTAGTCCTGCAGGGAGGCCATTACGAAATAGCCGCACTAGGGCTCATCCTAACGAGCGCTGGCGGAGGATTTCTTGCGCTTCCCTTGTACACACTGCTTCAAGACGATCAGTTAGCGGTTGCTGATCG
>RGHP01000281.1 GCA_010024125.1 Gammaproteobacteria bacterium
ATTTTAAGTCGAGAATCTCAAGTGCCCGATCGGTCACTTGCTGAATCCACTCTTTTATCCCCGTCGGCATGGCGGTCTCCTACTCAAACAACGCGCCGTATCCAGGAATACGCGTACCAAGACCAAGCTCTTTCATCATGCGAAAACTTGT
Organism: Gammaproteobacteria bacterium; assembly: GCA_010024125.1. Taxonomy (GTDB): domain Bacteria; phylum Pseudomonadota; class Gammaproteobacteria; order Pseudomonadales; family Litorivicinaceae; genus HIMB30. The sequence goes on from RGHP01000281.1 coordinate 152, forward strand.
TGCAACAGATGCTGACAATGTTGGGATCCCTGTCTTAGCTTGTATTCCAGCAACTGCCGGTAGTGAGGGCATCTGAACACATGCTGAAGCAACCACAGCATCGACATTTGCGAGAGCCAACCGATCGACCAGTTCAATTGGAGCTTTAGGATCTTGTCGGGCGACTTCTAAATTGTCTGGAATCTCCAAACTAATTGCATCGACCACCTCAAAACCCTCTGATTCGAGGTATTGGCACACAAGATCAGTAAGTGGTTTCCGATAGGGGGTAATCAACGCGATCTTCTTTGCGTCAAGAACAGACAAACCTTCGACGAGAGCACCTGCGGAACTGACAACCGGGCAAGGATGGTCGTTATCTTTTGTTACCTGATGCAACCGTGCCTGACTTTCTCTGTGATAGCCGAGCCCCATTGACATAATCGCAACCAGGCAGGCGTATCCCATTACGTCTACCGCGGCATCCGATAGCTCAAGCGCGCAGCGGTCACTGTCTCGATCCATCGCAGCGAGCTCTTCTTTAGTAACCTGTTTCATCCTCATACGACTGGAATGAAACGTAAATCGATCATCGTAATGAGCTTCGCGAGTCCGAAATAACGCAGGTATTTCGGTCTCCATCGTCACATTTGAACTCGGAACAATTTGACCGATTCGGAAGACCCTGCTCATGTGACAGCTTGTCCCATCAGTACATCAGGTAACCAGGTAGCGATACCGGGGAACAAGCACAGGATAATGATCGCGACAACCATACACGCCACATACGGAAGAGATCCGGTAAGGATGGTCTTCAGAGGAATCTCAGGCGCAATCCCGTTGATCACATAAAGATTCAAACCCACGGGTGGTGAAATGAGTCCAATTTCCATGTTGATCGTTAGAACCACAGCAAACCAGTATGGATCAAAGCCAGCTCCAAGAATGATGGGCATTAATATTGGAGCGGCCATCAAAATAACAGCCACCGGAGGTAAGAAAAAACCAGCCACAAGAAGGAAGATATTGATATATAACATCAACACCCAACGGTTGACTTCGAGCGTCCCTATCCACGTCGCTATCGATTGAGTAATAAACAAGCTCGATAGCATGTACGAGAAGACACCGGCGGCAGCAATGATGAAAAGAATCATCACCGACTCTTTGGTCGAATCTCGAAGCATCACCCATATGGTACCAAAATCCGTCATCTTATAGATTATGATGGCCAGACCCAGGCACAAAAGCGCACCGACCGCAGCCGTTTCAGATGGCGTAGCAACACCACCATACAGCGCGTAAAGAACCCCTAATATCACGAGTAAGAAAGGTATAACCCGTGGAAGAACCTCAAATCTTTCAGACCAAGTAAACTTTCTGCCAGCTAATGCATCTATTCCACCCTGTCTCCACGTCGCGTATATGGACCAGGCCATAAACAGCCCAACCAACATCAGACCAGGCAAAACACCAGCGATAAATAAGCGCCCGATCGATGTCTCTGTCGCTATACCGTAAACAATCATAGTGATCGAAGGCGGAATTAAGATACCGAGGGTACCGCCTGCAGCTATTGAGCCGGCAGCAACCCCATCAGGGAAATTGCGCTTCCGCATCTCGGGGATGCCCATCTTTCCGATCGCCGCACAAGTGGCTGGCGAGGAACCTGACATTGCCGCGAACAAAGCACAGGCCCCAAGATTCGAGACTACTAGCCCACCCGGCACACGAGTCAGCCACCGGTCTAGCGCTTCATACAAATCGGCGCCGGCCCGCGTCGAAGCTAT
>RGHP01000282.1 GCA_010024125.1 Gammaproteobacteria bacterium
TGGCGCTGCCTTGGAAGGAACGACTCAACGTTCTCTCCAGGCAGCCGTCACATTGGTAGCTGCCTTATTACAAGGATCCCGAGACCGTCCAGCCGGCCCACCAGGGGTCAGAGCCGTCAGGGTTCACCGCACCGATGTAATCGGTCGAATCCAGATAGTCGCCATCTGCCACTGACTCTGGATAAGCGCCGTTGATGGCATCCCAGTCAAGCGGAGCAAGGCCAGACGCCTCGGGTGCCTGCGAGCTGAGCAGTGCATCCAATGCCGCGTCAGTCTCGGTCACAGTCGATGCGTCAAAGCTCACATTACCTCCTGACAGGGCACCGTGCACACCTTCGCCTTGACCACAGTCCTGGATCCAGTTGTTGATGACCAACGCTGAACCAACCAACGCTTCTGAACCAGAGCCATCCACGTTAATGCAGGTATCAACTGCTGTTTCCGAAGAATCAGCAACCGTCACCACCGTGTGGAAGAAACCACCTGAGCGCTTCTTGAAGTTCAGGCTGTAGGTCGCTCGATCAGCCACCTTGTCGTTGATGACCGTGACGTTCGCTAGCGTTGGCTTCGACAGGAAACCGTCGGAAGAACCTTCGGTGTCCATCTCGAACGCTTCACCCTTCGACGCGCCCTGCTTCACGATGATGTACTGCAGGTTGCCCTGGTAGCCTTCATCCCAATCCACAGAGTCGTCATTGTTATTGGTGAACACGCCGTGCTTGACGTTGACGTTGCCGCCATAGAACTCAATACCGTCGTCGGAGTTACCGTGCACCTGGATGTAATCAATCTCAGTGCCGCTACCCACACCAATCAACGAGATGCCGTTGATTTCATTACCGGTCGAGAACTCATAGCCACCTTCGGCCACGACAACGTAGTTCAACACACCGCTGTTGTCGTCAGCATCGTAACCACCGGCGAAGCCTGATTCACCTTCGGAATCGATGTCACAGTATGTGCCACCGACTTCACACTCGTTGTGAGGCGCATAACCGTGAATGATCAAACCACCCCATTCACCCGAACCATCGTAGCCATCGTCTTCTGAGGACATGATGATTGGATTTGACTTGGTGCCCTTGGCCATGATCTTGCTGCCGCGTGTAATGATTAAGTTAGCAAAGGTGCCTTGCTTGCCTTTAATCTCTACTCCGGGACGAATTGTCAGCGTGACGTTGCGGACACTCGATCCATCAGGCAGCGTGCCATCGTTGTTGGTGGTTAACTGGCCATTACCGTTCCCCACTGTGACACGACCTTCCATCAGATAATCGAAGCTTGCTGTGAGAGTCATATCAGCCGAAATAGTGGGCGGCAGTAAACACGTATCCGAATCTACTGAGGTGGTGCCTGTTGGGCAGGTTGCATCCGCAGCCTCTGGCACACCAACGGACCCTTCAATCGTCCACCCGGCCCACCATGTATCCGAGCCGTCTGGGTTTACTGCGCCAATGTAGGCTGTTGAATCTAGATAGCTCGCATCGGCCACCGACTCTGGAAACGCTGAATTGATTGCCGCCCAATCTAACCCAGCTGACAGCACTGCTTCTGAAGCTTGCGAGGCGAGGTTTGCGTCAAGTTGGGCAGAAACGGCGGAAATTGTGCCGTTATCAAGGCCGCTGACATTAGCCAAAATCCCTTGATCGCCAGCTCCCTGACCACAATCCTGAATCCAGTTATTGATAACCAGCGCAGAGCCGACCAGTGCCTCTGAGCCAGAACCATCTACGTTAATGCAGGTATCGACCGCCGTCTGCGAGGAATCCGCCGTGGTCACAACCGTATTATGGAAGAAACCACCTGAGCGCTTCTTGAAGTTCAGGCTGTAGGTCGCTCGATCAGCCACCTTGTCGTTGATGACCGTGACGTTCGCTAGCGTTGGCTTC
>RGHP01000283.1 GCA_010024125.1 Gammaproteobacteria bacterium
ATTGTGACAGGTTCCTATATATCTCTATAGCACTTTGTCACAATAAGGATCACAATCACGGTTACTATCCCCGAAACTTAACCCAAAGTGGTTGCCAAACTTACAGACCGAACTCTGGCAAAGCCCAATTATGATAACCCCATAGCCGCCGTATGGACCATGCACCGTACGCTTCAGGCGCCGATAACAATATTCTGGGAAGATCAACATTCAGCAGTGGTATCATGCATCGATGTCGTAACCGCCTGAGTGATACATAGAGCTGCCAACCTACCGCACAGATAAAACCGTCAAGTCCCACCGAAACAGACTGATACAGCCAGTTGACGATACTCAAACCCTAATCGAGGGTCAGGCTCATGTACGGTAACCATAGGGGGCGTACTGGCACTTGCGAGGGTCCTGATCGTAGACCAAACCGTAGACCAAAATACGCCTGTTGCAGGAACTAAAATCTAACGATAGCCTTGTTTTAAGGGGTTTATGCGTTGGGTCATCTCCTATCGGCGGAGCCAATCCTCTCCTGGGCACCACTTCCTCAGTTAAACTCAAGCTAACCCACTGTTTTCCAACGATATCCTTGTCTGGTTATCTGGGGAGACCACCGCGTGGGCCACCAAAATGCACACTATTTGAAACTCAAAGGGAATACATATTACTTCTCCCGTCGAGTACCAAAGCGCCTTCAGAAGCACTGCTTAGGTGACCGAATTGAGGTCTGCCTGCACACATCTTCAAGATATCAAGCGGAAAGACAGTCGATACTCCTAAGCTCTCAGCTAGAGGATCAGTGGGCTGTCTTGAGAAAAAGAGACCTCAGCGCAAGCCTTTGGAAGTACTTTGATAATATGCCTCAGGCAAATCCAGTTGAGTCTCTTAGGCCCAAGGCGGCATGTGCTTCGTCATCCCCGCTGTTGTCTGAAGCTTCCAAGACATACGTAACCATGAAGGGTGCGAATAGATCTAAGACCTTCGCCGCGGGGGTTTGGCGTTCCGTTCGGTATCTCACAGAGGTCGCAGGTGACAAACCAATTGATGCCTTTGTGCGGACAGATGCAAATGCCTTAAGGGATTACCTTCAAGACCGTGGTTTATCTTCTGAAAGTATCAAGCGGAACTTGTCTAACCTGCGTGCGATCATCAACTTCGTCTCAAAAGAACTGGGCCTTGAGCCAATACTTGCGTTTAGTGGGGTGTATCTTGGCGAGCACAGCGAGACGATCAAGCGTAATCCTGTAGCTTTGGAGGACATACAGAGATTACAAAGGCTCTGCCGTCAAATGGATGATGAGCCCAGGTGGATAATTGCTTTACTAAGCGATACTGGTCTTCGTCTCTCAGAAGCCCTTGGTCTAACTACGGATGAAGTTCATCTACATGCAGCAATACCTTACATAGAGATAAAGCCTCAGCCTTGGAGGCGCCTTAAAACCAAAAGCAGTGAGCGTAAGGTGCCTTTGGTAGGAGAGGCGCTTTGGGCACTAAGGCAAGCCTCAAAGGCAACTGATGGGCCGATGATATTTCCAAAGTACTGCACACCTACAACCTGCAAATCCAACTCGGCGAGTGCCGCTTTAAACAAGTGGTTAAAGTCTAAAGGCACTGGTGCGGACCATATTGTTTTACACTCGTTCCGACATAGCCTCAGGGATCGTTTAAGGGCAGTTGAATGTCCGACAGACATCATTGATAGCATAGGAGGCTGGAGTAAGCCTGGGGTAGGCGAAGGCTATGGAACTGGCTACAGCACCGATGTCTTACACAAGTGGATGGTGAAGATTGTGCTTAAGACATAGACGCGGTGGTCTCCCCAGATAACCAGACAAGGATATCGTTGGAAAACAGTGGGTTAGCTTGAGTT
>RGHP01000284.1 GCA_010024125.1 Gammaproteobacteria bacterium
GGGTATGGCTCAGTCGTTGGAGTCCTGTTTTTCTCAACCATAAGGAAAATTGATGCTTCTCAAGGACCATTTCGAACAACTATGATTTGATCAGCTTTTCAAAGGAGAACGTGAATGAAAGCAAATGTTGGTGGCGTTGATAAATGGGGCAGGATCTTATTCGGCTCTTTCTTGATCGGACTTGTAATGGTTGGTGCGATTGGCGCGTGGGGTTTGATCGGCATTGTTCCTTTGGCAACAGGTCTGTTTGAACGTTGTGGTCTCTATTCCCTCGTTGGTGTCTCTACTTGCAAACTCGAGAAGTAACGCCTGATCGAAAGGTCGGGCTGAGTATTGGTGAGGTCCGACCTTGAATCGTTCAATCTCAATTCTTTCGCCGACAGCTATTCTAGGCTACGGATTCCCAGAATCATCATTTGAAGCCGGTTTGGCGCGTAAGCCAGATGCGATCGCTGTCGATGCAGGATCGACTGATCCAGGTCCTTACTATCTCGGCTCAGGTCAATCATTTACAAACAGAGAAGCTGTGAAACGCGATCTCGTGCTCATGATTCAAGCAGGTCTAGAGCGAGAAATTCCTGTTCTTATTGGGACCGCTGGTGGTTCTGGAGCGAAGCCTCATCTGCGATGGTGTCTTGAAATAATTGACGAGGTGCTCTGTGAATTAAATCGCACCGCGCTGGTTGCTGAGATCGCCTCTGACCAAGATCAAGAGACGGTGACCGAAGCGTTACATGCGGGACGTATTTCAGCGCTTGGCCCGGTTCCTCAGTTGACTGAAGATGCGGTCACAAATTCTACCCATATTGTTGCGCAGATGGGTGTTGAGCCTGTGATTGAGGCACTCGAACAGGGTGCGCAGATTGTGGTGACCGGACGGTGTTATGATCCCGCTGTTTTTGCGGCAGCACCCATCAGGGCAGGTTTGTCTGAAGCATTGTCATTGCATATGGGCAAGATTCTTGAATGTGCCGCGATTGCTGCCGTTCCTGGGAGTGGGTCTGACTGCATGCTTGGGGTACTTGATGCGAGTGGTTTTACGCTCGAAGCATTGAGTCCTGAGCGTCAATGTACCGTGACCTCCGTTGCCGCACATACATTGTATGAGAAAACAGACCCTCGGTTTCTGCCGGGCCCTGGTGGCGTGCTGGATTTGACTGAATGTCACTTTGAGCAGCTTGATGAGCGGCGCGTTCGTGTGACTGGCACCAAATTGCAAAAGAGTAAGCAATACACAATCAAGCTTGAAGGCGCGCAGCCTGTGGGCTTCCGGACAATATCAATCGCTGGTATTCGGGCTCCGGATTTAATAGAGCAACTCGATCACGTCTTGGAAATAGTCCGTGAGCGCGTCTTTTCCAATTTTCAGTCGATTGAAAAAAGTGATGCTCAACTCTTGTTTCGGGTCTACGGTAAAAACGGAGTGATGGGCGAACTAGAGCCCAGTTGTGACCAGCTTCCGCATGAGGTCGGTTTGGTGATTGAGGTGGTCGCAAGAACTCAATCACTCGCCGATACTCTGTGCTCATTTGCTCGGTCGACCTTACTTCATTTCGGTTATCCCGGAAGGCAATCGACGGCCGGTAATCTTGCGTTTCCTTACTCTCCATCGGATATTTCGCACGGTGTGGTGTACGAATTCAGCGTCTATCACCTAATGACGATCGATGACCCAATTAGTCCGTTTCCGATTCAGATCAAGCAAAGGGGAGTGTCCCGATGAAACTATCTGATATGGCAACGGTGATTCGATCGAAGAACGCGGGCCCATTTGAGCTGACGTTTGATGTGTTATTTGCGACTCATGCTGAATTTGAGCGGGTCGTACGATCAGAGGTATTGTCTGCCAAGAAGTTTGCA
>RGHP01000285.1 GCA_010024125.1 Gammaproteobacteria bacterium
TTGAAGATGTCTTAACCGATGTTCGTCGCATTACCAATGTTTGCGATACACCACTGCTCGTTGATGCAGATACCGGGTTTGGCACATCGGCTTTTAACATCGGCCGCACGGTAAAGGATCTGATCAAAGCTGGAGCGGCCGCAATGCATATTGAAGATCAGGTTCAAGCCAAACGCTGTGGTCATCGTCCAAACAAAGCAATTGTGACCCAAGACGAAATGGTCGATCGAGTTAAAGCGGCTGTGGATGCTAAAACTGATCCTGACTTTGTCATCATGGCAAGAACCGATGCCCTTGCCGTAGAGGGTTTAAACTCAGCCATTGATCGAGCATGTGCCTGCGTTGAGGCTGGTGCAGATATGATTTTTCCTGAAGCCATCAATGACCTTGAAACCTACCAAAAATTTACCACCAAAGTGAATGTGCCGGTGCTAGCCAACATTACCGAGTTTGGCGCTACACCGCTCTTTACTACCGAAGAATTAAAGGGTGTAGGTATTTCCATTGTTCTCTATCCACTCAGCGCGTTCAGGGCTATGAATAAAGCCGCCTTAAAAATTTACGAAGGCATTAGGGAGCATGGAACACAAAAAGATTTAATCAATGAGATGCAAACAAGAGAAGAGCTCTATGATTTTCTTAATTACCATGATTACGAAAAAAAATTAGATGCCCTATTCAAAAAAGAATCAAACTAGTTGGAGGAATGAATGACGGAAGTAAAGAAAGTCAAAAAAGGCGTAGCCTTAGCAGGTGTTAATGCAGGTACGTCAGCCATATGTACTGTGGGTCATACAGGCAATGACCTACATTATCGTGGCTACGATATCATCGAATTGGCAGACAAGTGCTCATTTGAAGAGGTTGCCCACTTGCTTATTCATGGTGAACTTCCCAATCAAGCTCAGCTAGATAACTACATTAAACGACTTAAAACGTTAAGAGAACTCCCTGCGTCATTAAAAACAGTGTTGGAGCAAATTCCTAAAGATGCGCACCCTATGGATGTAATGCGCACCGGTTGCTCCATGCTGGGTACACTTGAACCTGAATCGATCGATAGAAATATTGAAGGTACGAAAGAATTAGCCGATAGGTTAATTTCCTGCTTTGGTTCTATCCTTATCTATTGGTATAAGTTTTCACATGAAGGCAAACGAATTGATCTTAATACTGGCGAAGATAGTATTGCAGGTCATTTCTTGCATCTTCTCCATGAAAAAAAACCTTCGGCCCTACAAGAAAAATCCATGAACGTCTCTCTGGTTTTATATGCCGAGCATGAATTTAATGCCTCAACCTTCACAGGTCGTGTCATTGCAGGCACCCTGTCTGATCTTTATTCGGCCATCACAGGTGCCATTGGTGCCCTGAGGGGGCCTAAGCATGGTGGAGCGAACGAGGCTGCCATGGAAATCATCGCTAGATACAAAGATGCAGATGATGCTGAGGCGGACATTAGGCAGCGCATGGCAAATAAGGAGATTATTATTGGCTTTGGGCACCCTGTTTACACGATCGGGGATCCACGGAATGAGTGCATTAAAAAGGTCTCACATGACTTATCACAGGATGCAGGCGATATGAATCTTTATAATATTTCTGACCGCATTGAGCACGTCATGTGGGAGGAAAAAAAGATGTTTCCCAATCTTGATTGGTACAGCGCATCTTCATACCACCTCATGGGTATTCCCACAGCTATGTTCACCCCTATCTTTGTCATTTCAAGAACTACGGGATGGGCTGCTCACATCATTGAGCAAAGGATTGACAATAAAATCATTCGTCCTAATGCTGAATACACCGGCCCAGAAAACAGAAGTATCCCACCGATCAATCAACGTTAATTAGCATTTA
>RGHP01000286.1 GCA_010024125.1 Gammaproteobacteria bacterium
GTTGGACGTAGTGGTTTACAACTTCCAATGATTTCACTGGGTCTATGGCAGAACTTTGGTTTTGAAACCCCACTTGCATCAGTTCAGACAATCCTTCGTACAGCGTTTGATCATGGGATTACTCACTTCGATCTAGCTAATAATTATGGCCCGCCATATGGTTCAGCAGAGATTCAGTTTGGTGAGATCTTGCGGCGAGACTTCTTGCCGTTTAGAGATGAGTTGATTATCTCGACGAAGGCAGGCTATGACATGTGGCCAGGACCCTATGGGAATGGGGGTAGTCGAAAGTATCTTTTGTCGAGTCTGGATCAGAGCTTGTCCCGAATGGGTTTGGAATACGTCGATATTTTTTACTCGCATCGCGTCGACCCTGAGACACCGCTTGAAGAGACGATGGGGGCGCTGGCTTCGGCCGTTCAGCAGGGAAAAGCCCTGTATGTTGGCATCTCTTCTTATGGTCCTGAATTGACGATTAAAGCGAACGAAATCCTCAATCAGATGGGTGTCCCCTGTTTGATTCACCAGCCAAGCTATTCAATGTTTAACCGATGGATTGAGACAGACGGGTTGCTCGATACATTAGATGATGAGGGCATCGGAGCGATTGTCTTTTCACCACTGGCGCAAGGTCTTCTGAGCAACAAATATATCAGTAACGTTCCTGCTGGAGCGCGTGCTGGTCAAGTCGGTTCATTTGATGCGGGATTGATTACTGAAGACGTTCGTTTGGCGTTACGGGGTTTGCAAGAGATCGCGGCCAATCGTGACCAGACGCTCTCCCAACTTGCGATTAGCTGGGTGCTAAGACAGTCGACAGTTGCATCAGCTTTGGTTGGAGTCAGAACGAATGAGCAGCTTGTCGAATTGATCGGCGCCACAAAAAATCTCAAATTGAGTGAGGAAGAGCTCGTCGCGATCGATGGTTTCGCAAGAGACTTTAATCTCAACTTATGGGAGGAGTCATCAAGGCGTACATTGGCAGATATGCCCTAATTGCACTACCCAAAAATGAGCGGTTTAACCAGCCCAGTTAGACTGACGATGACGAGCGCGATGCCTAACACCCTAAAGAAAGTTGGGGTTTCTTGTTCCACAAGGTAATTGTGCATGCGGTTTCCGAGAAGATGACCGATGAACGCGCACGGCAACAGCCACAGGTGGTGAATCAACTGTAAATCGATACCGGCGATCATGAAAGAAGCCAATTTAATGAGCGTTAATATCCACCATAAGACAAATAGCGTATTTCGGAGTTCATGTTTGGCGACATGAGATGCCACCACAGGGACGATTAGTGGGGCGCCTGTTAGTGATGTTCCTGAGACATAGGCTCCAAGCCCCAAGAATCCGTACTCCTGTAATTTAGTTTTAATCTGTATTGGTCGGTTAATGATGTAGCCGATCGCATAGGCTAAAACGATCAAGAAAATAATGGTGCTCATGATGATCGGCGGTAACGTTAAAAGCCCGATCACCCCTGCGATCTTGGGAATAATCATGATTCCCATGCTGCGCTTCAAATAATTCCAATTAATGGTCTTGAGTTGATCAGGACCCTTATTACGAGTGCTTTGGATCATGATCAGCGTTGAAAAGAAAATCAGATGCACTGCGATCAGGGGCAAGAACACCAAAGGGTCATTTACGATCAATAACAAAAAGGGCAGCGCAAGAACGGCGCCCCCGAACCCGAGACCACTCCGTACGAACCCAGACCAGACAAAGATCAGTCCGATGGCAGCGTATTGATACCAGGCGAGCGATTCCAACGGTTAAGCTTGGGTAAGAACGTAGCGAAGCAATTGAGCGACTTGCTCTGTGGTTTTAC
>RGHP01000287.1 GCA_010024125.1 Gammaproteobacteria bacterium
ATCTGCACCTTCATCGCGGTCTTCTTCGGGATCAGCCTTTACCTGTTATCTCACAGTAGGGGTCTTCGGGCCTAATTCACGAAGCTGCCCGCCATGGACCAAAACGAGCGATTTATCCTGTACACCCGCGACTGGTGCGGCTATTGCGTGATGGTCAAACAGGCCGCCGCGCAGCTGGGCATTGATCTCGAAGAACGCAACATCTGGGAAAACCCACAGTGGGAGGCAGAACTGCTCGCGGCTCGGGCTCGGGCCACGGTGCCCGTTTTGCGGCGAGTCATCCCGGAGCGTCCTGACAAATGGATGGGCGAGTCGCGCGAGATCATCCGCTTCTTGGCAGACCACGCGTCGAACCCGAATGACGCGTCGGTATCCACTTAGGCTGATCACGGAACGTTATTATCCCTAGCGAAAGACATTGAATTTCCCTCGGGATATAGGGGCGCTGGCCTATCGGTGTCATATAATGAGGATGTACGCAACACAAGTCTAATAACACCCCCGCATGATGAGGTTTTTTAAAAATAAGGCGGTGCCTCCCTGGCAGCGTCTTTTATTTGTGGCGATTTTTGCAACCGCATCCGCATCGGCCCTGGCGCAAACTGCAGACACTCCTCGACCCGATCAGATCGAGCTAGCGAGCGGATCGGTCCTTTTTGGTGAAATCAAAGGAGCGAGCGGCGGAAAGCTCTCTTTTCAATCAAAGAATGTCGGCCTCATCACGGCTTCTTTTGAAAATATCTCTCATCTTCGTTCCGATAAGCCAACGGTTATTAAATTCCTGGACGGGCGGGTTATCCGTGTCAACAAACTGGACCTGACACAAACGCCTTTTGACGTCATCACCGAGTCCGGCGTTCAGCAATACTCTCTGACCGAAATCGACGTCATAAACCCAGAGGATTGGTTGTTGGGTCGAGGCATCCACAAAACGGGCAAACTGGCTTTGGCGTACTCAGTAGAAACCGGCAATACCGAAAGCTCAGAACTTGACGTTGATCTCAAGGCATCATGGGCAAACCTCTCTACCCGCTGGAAGTTTCAAGCCTTCGGCGAGCTTGATACCGAGAGCAGTGAAAAAACTAAAGACAAGTACACCGTTATTTTTAAAAGTGATCGATTCCTCTCGAACACGACCCATTTTGGGGCGCGTGCCCTTTTTGAGTCCGATAAGTTCTCAGAATTGGTCTACCGCAATGTGTTTGGCGTTTACCATGGCAGACAGTGGTACAGCTCCCCTAAATTCAATTTCCTCCTCGAGCCGGGGATCGCCTTCGTAACTGAAAAACGGCTCGACGAAAATAGCGAGGAGTTTCCCGGATTTACGTGGACATTCGACATCAAAAGTCGACTGCTCGGTGGATCCACCGAGACCGAGATTCAACAGCTTGGACTTTGGAACCTAACCAATACGAGGGACTTATCTCTTTACACCCTTGTAAGCGTTACCTATCCGCTGACCCATCGGTTGGGATTGGTCGGGCGACTCGTCTTTGATTACGACTCCGGTGTGCCTCAGGAACTGGAGAGACTCGACAACACGTTCAAGCTGGGCATTTCCTACACCTGGTAATCAGCTGATCATGTGCACCTAACGCACCGGTGATGTAAAAAATCGACCGGGCTTTGCGTCAAAACACCACCTCCTTCTCGCTTTAAACCTTTTGTTAGAGTAGCGGATTAGATACTCAACACAAATGTTGTTCAAAAAAATATAAAAACGGAAGAAGCCCGCATGTCGGATCAAGTGAAATTTTTACTCAGCGAGGACGATCTCCCCCGCTCCTGGTACAACATTATTTCGGATTTGCCGGAGCCGCCTGCGCCGGT
>RGHP01000288.1 GCA_010024125.1 Gammaproteobacteria bacterium
ACGGTGGGGGTCGCGTTCGAGATAGTTCCTGTCTTTAAACGTTCCGGGCTCGCCTTCGTCTAGGTTAGCGACTACATATCGTGGGCCATCGAAGCTTGAGACGATTTCCCATTTCTGTCCCGCTGCGAAACCTGCGCCGCCGAGACCGCGGAGGTTGGATCCTTTTAGCTCGGCGATGGCGCTGGCCTGACTCCGAGAGCCATCTCGGATCGATCCCAATACCGAATATCCGCCGGAGGATGCGTACAGGTCTAGGCCGACCCAGTCGGGGTTGTTTATTTCCTCAACTTTGATCTGTCCGTGGTCTGCCGTCACGATACCGGCCGGATCGAACGCTGTCCGGTCGGGGTTTGCTTGAGGGTGCTCGAAGCGTCTAGACCTTACCGCTTGTATTACGTCTTCTGGCTGTGCGTTCGGGATAGGGTTTCTTTGAACAACCGCGATTGGCGCCTGCTCGCAGCGACCTACGCAGGGGACATTGACCACCGAAATAGACCGCTCGGTTTCTAGCTCGCGATTAATGGATTCAAATAATTCTTTCGCCCCTGACATACAGCAGCTGAGACCATTACAGACCCGGATTGTAATAAGCTTTTCGTTGGGGATTTCGTCCACGATCTTAAAATGATGATAGAAACTGGCGACCCCGTAAACGTCAGCCTCGTTTCTGCCAATTAGGCTAGAGGTGGCGCGGAGGTAGGGCTTGGGTAGGCACCCAAACGTATCGTTGATGACGTGGAGAATCTCGATCAGTTGATCCTTCTCGGTAGACACGTTTTTTTGTTCAAGCAACGTGCCTAGGTCTGATGTCAAACTACTGGTGCGGGCCATTTCTAATTCCTGGACAGTATCCCATTATGCGCTATGGCGTTGGTGGGACTTGGTCCTGCTTTGGTCTCTCTAATTTTGGAACGATTCTGTTGTATGAATAATACAGGTTTAACTAGGAGTTATCCGCACCATGCGAATTGATTCACCTACAGATAAGGGACTGACCTGGAAATGCCTCAGTCTGGTGTTCCGTCGAGCTTGATAATCTGCGCTACTAGCTCTGTCATGGATTTGGCGAAAGCATCTGGGCGCAGGTATTGAGGGTGGTAGGGCGCTCCTGTGCGGTCAATGTAACCTGCCTTCATGCCCGCACTCAGTGCGCCATGAGTGTCCCAATCGTGTGTGGCGATGAGCCGGAGGGCCTCAATCGGTCGATCAGCCTGCTTCGCTGCGTGTTGGTAGACCCTGGTGTCGGGCTTAAAGCTGCCGGTCGACTCGACTGATATCTGCTGATCGAACAGGTCCGTTAGGCCCGAGTTGGCTATCTGAGAAGTAACCAGTTGGATTGATGAGTTGGTAAACGCAATCGTTCGATAACCGGCCGCTTTTAAGGTCGCCAGGGCATGTGACACATCTGGATGCGCTGGCATCGTCGCAAACGCGCCCAGAATCTTTTGCTTATTGTTGTGGTCAACCTCCAGTCCCATGCGTGCAGCCAGCGTATCCAACATGGTGCCAGCCAGTGAACCAAAGTCGCTCCTCACGCCAGTCAGGGCACAAACATTCGAGGTGTGAAGTAGCATTGAGAACCAGGTGGCGGTGATTGCTGTGCTTCCGAAGCTCTCTGCGAATAATGGTTTGAGCGAGGAGAGATCAAGCACGGTCTCGTTGATGTCAAACAGGATAGTGTCGCGGGACATTGTTAACTCCTTCATCATGTATTGGTTGCGCTGCTCTGTGTGTCTAAGAATTGAGTGGCACTCAATTCATAGAGGTTACAGAGTCCACCTCCGACATTGAACCTAATGAGACGTGGCTAGGTATCTAAATTCTAGCCAG
>RGHP01000289.1 GCA_010024125.1 Gammaproteobacteria bacterium
ATAATTACGATAGCTTCACCTATAACCTGGTTCAGTACTTCGGAGAGCTCGGTGAGAAAGTGACGACGATCCGTAACGACCAAGTGACATTGGATGAGTTAATCGCACTTGAGCCTGACCATGTTGTGGTCAGTCCGGGCCCCTGTGATCCGGATCAAGCTGGAATCAGCCTTCAAGTTATTGAGCATTTTTCAGGAAAAGTGCCTTTGCTTGGTGTGTGTTTGGGTCACCAAGCGATCGGACAGGCTTTTGGTGGGACAATTGTTCGCGCGCCAAAAGTGATGCACGGAAAGACGAGTCCGATTCATCACGATGGTCAGGGTGTTTTCCTTGGGCTCAATCAGCCTCTGGTACAAACTCGCTACCACTCGCTCGTGATTGATCCAGCGACTGTACCTGATTGTCTTGAGGTCACTGCTTGGAGTCATGATGAATTGGATGAGCCTGAGGCAATTATGGGCGTTCGTCATAAAACATTGACGGTTGAGGGTGTGCAGTTTCACCCTGAATCCATCGCAAGCCAACAAGGTCATGAGTTACTTCGGAACTTTTTGGCCGTCAGAGGGGGAGAGTGGTCGTGACCATCCAAGAAGCAATTGCAGCTGTTTGCGCGAAACGCGATTTATACGCCGAGGAAATGATTGCAGTCATGCGCTTGATCATGACTGGTGAGGCAACAGATGCGCAGATCGGAGCGCTCTTAATGGGTCTTCGCATGAAAGGTGAAACCATTGATGAAATCGTGGGTGCAGCCAGTGTCATGCGTGAGTTATCGCAGAAAGTTGATGTGCCACAAGAATTCTTGGTGGATACCTGTGGTACTGGTGGCGATGGTGCAAATATCTTTAACGTGTCCACGGCATCGGCATTTGTTGTGGCTGCCGCGGGTGGTCGAGTTGCGAAACACGGTAATCGGTCGGTCTCCTCGAAATCAGGCTCAGCAGATGTGCTCGAAGCTGCTGGTGTGCGTTTAGACCTTGATGCCAGCCAAGTCAAAACCTGTATTGAGACGCTTGGTGTTGGATTTATGTTTGCGCCTGCGCACCATTCAGCGATGCGTCATGCGATTGGTCCTCGTAAAGAGCTTGGGATGCGTACAATTTTTAATGTACTCGGTCCGCTTACCAATCCAGCCAGTGCGCCGAATCAAGTTCTTGGGGTTTTTGATGAGGCGCTCTTAACGCCTTTAGCTGAAGTCTTGCATCGACTCGGTTCACGTCATGTATTGGTTGTTCGTTCAGAAGATGGATTGGATGAGTTGAGTGTTTCAGCGGCCAGTCGTGTTGCTGAGTTAAAGGACGGACGTGTTCGCGAATATCGGATTAAACCGCAAGACTTCGACCTTGACTTAAGTGATCGTGATGAACTGATTGTCGAAACCGCCGAAGAGTCATTAGCGATGATTAAGATGGCATTAACGGCAGATGATCATCCCGCATCAGATATCGTTGCATTAAACGCAGGAGCTGCAATCTATACAGCCGGATGCGCGCACTCTCTCGAAGATGGTGTTGAGGCAGCTTGGGATGTCATGGAGTCTGGTGAAGCGATGCAAAAACTTGAAGCGCTAGCACGTCTGACCCAAGAGTTAAAAGGCGAATAATTGATGAGTTGTTCAACAACGATTTTGGATCGCATTATTGCGAGGAAGCGTCAGGAAGTTGCCGATCGTCAGTCAAAACGGTCGATTGAAGAACTCGAGGCGATGCTAAAGGATCAAGACCCGACCCGAGGGTTTAGTGACCGACTTGTTGCTCAGGCGGCAACGCAAAAGTCTGCAGTAATTGCTGAAATCAAGCGTGCTTCGCCATCAAAGGGTCTCTTAAGAG
>RGHP01000290.1 GCA_010024125.1 Gammaproteobacteria bacterium
CGCCGAGCACGAATCCAAGAATCAGCGGCGGTCGTGGCCACTTCAGGTGCTTCATGGTCCAACCAACGACGCCAAAGATAAGCAACGTAAACAGATCACCCCAGTCTGCCGACGCCTGGTAGGCCCCGACCATCATGATGCAGATGATTCCAGGTATAACCAACGTATAACGGAGGGTCGCGATCTTCGCGAACTGTCCACTGAACGCAAAACAAAGTCCCGCGCCAAGGATGTTCGCGATGGCAATCGACCAGACCATGGAGTAGGTCACGTCGAGATTGTCCGTCACCATCGATTTACCAGGCACTAGGCCGTGGATCATAAAACCACCCAATAAGAGGGCCATTGAGGCCGAACCGGGAACACCGAAGGCGATCGTCGGAACGAGTGAGCCACCTTCTTTGGCGTTGTTGGCACTCTCGGGCGCGATCACACCCCTCACGTCTCCTTTGCCAAAGGTCTGGTCCGCACCTTTACACGTCTTCGCCGCGTAACCGTAGGCAAACCAGTCGACAACAGCAGAACCCAGACCAGGAATCGCGCCAACCATCGCACCCAAAGAGCCGCATCGTGCTACTAGCCACCAATTCTTGATGACATCTTTGAGGCCGATAATCATCCCTTCCTTTAACTCGTACTTACTTGTGTCAGCAATCGCCGTCCGTCTGGCGGCCACGTCGCAGATTTCTGGTAACGCGAACAAACCGAGAGCGACCGGTAAAAGCGGCAGATCGTCGATGAGATAGAGTGTGTCCAAAGTCCAGCGTTCTTGGCCTGTGGTTGGATCTCCACCCACCATCGATAGCAGAATCCCAAACCCTGCCATTGAAAGACCACGCAGCGGCATGGACCCAGACAGTGCGGACACCATCGACAGCCCAAAGATCGAGAATGCAAGTAACTCAGGGGAGTTGATGTTCATCAGAATTGGTCGAAGCACCGGGATCGTCAGACCAAGCAGAAAAGCACCCCACAACCCACCAATCAGAGACGCAGCGTAAGCGGCACTCAGGGCCCTTCCAGCCTCTCCATTCTTGGCCATGCTGTGGCCATCCAACACGGTCGCCTGCGAGGCAGATGTTCCAGGTACGCCAAAAAGAACCGCCGGGATGGTGTCACTAGTCGATGTCACCGCGCCAAGCCCTAGCATAAAAGCAAACGCAGAGAATGGATCAAGGTTAAAGGTAAACGGTAGCAATAGCGCCAGGCCGGCTACACCGCCCACTCCGGGCAAGATACCAAGAGCCAAACCGATCACTGTACCGAAGCCGAGATACATCAGATGCTCGGCTTCCATCATTGTCGCAAGCGCTGACAGCGCGACGTCTAAAAGGGATGCGTCCATTCACCATTCCTAGAATTTTTTATTGTTGGACAAAACCTAACATGCCTAGACCTCGTTTAACCAGAGCATGAGTCAGTGTGGAATTGTCTGCCTTTAAGAAAAAAAGACTCCTACTTGGGGAATTGAAAATCTTCGAGATCAGGTGAACGGTCGAGGTGCCTATCAAGTTTAAAGAGTTTGATGGCCTCACGGACCTGTCCGGCGATTGGCACGGAAAACCTTAACCGGTCGGCCTCTGACAAGAACAGCGCCATATCTTTCTCTGCCCAAAGCGCTGGTCTATCATCGGCCCGCGTGGACATCGCCCAGTTCGCGCCACTACTTTTTTCGAGCGCGGCACGCATCCGCTCACGGTCTATACCCATCCGCTCCCCAAAATCGAGGCCTTCCATAGACGCGGTCAGGCACGCCCAGAGAAGATAATTGTTGACCGCCTTAGCGACCTGACCGGCCCCGATCGGACCCAAGAACTCGATATCACTGC
>RGHP01000030.1 GCA_010024125.1 Gammaproteobacteria bacterium
GCTGCCTCAGCACAGCCTGACCGATGCCTGTGGTACCGCCGGTGACAAGAATGCGCGCCATAATCAAATCCCGCAGTGGCCGAGGCCGCGCTTATCGAGATAATGCTGATGGTAGTCCTCAGCTGGCCAAAATGTTTCTGTGTTCTCGATTTTTGTCGCGATTGGTTTGCTGTAGAAACCTGACTGATTGAGTTGATCGATTTTTTGTTGTGCCTCAGTACGCTGTTCGTCGCTCTGCGGGAAAATTGCCGTCCGATATTGCGTTCCGATATCTGGTCCTTGACGGTTGACCTGGGTCGGATCATGCCATTCGAAGAAGCATGACATCAGAGTGGCGAAGTCCACTTGGGTCGCATCGTATTCCACTTCGACAACCTCCGCATGACCGGTCTGGCCTGTGCATACAGAACGGTAATCGGGGGAATGCATCGTTCCCCCCATGTACCCGACGGTGGTGTTCGTTACACCAGGTAGTTTTGAGAAGCGTTGCTGAACACCCCAGAAGCATCCAGCTGCAAAATAGGCTTTAGCCATGTACTCACCTCAATTGCCTCGACTGACTGACAAATCCGCAAGTCCAATGAGCCCTTCTTTAAATTGAGAGTCAGGCAATATATGCAATGCCTGTTTGGCTTTTTCGACAGCGGATAGCGCGCGCTCTTTTGTATAAGTAAGTCCGCTTGTGCTGGTTACAATCGCCGCGATTTCAGAAAACCGGTCTCGGTCCCCGAATGTAATCGCTTGTGTGATGAGATCGGCGTCTTCTTGAGAGACTTCTTCGAGCGCTTTGATTAATGGGAGTGTGCATTTTCCATCAGCAAGGTCATCGCCTAAATTTTTCCCGAGACTTTCTGAGTCGCCCGCATAATCCAAGTAGTCATCGATTAATTGAAATGCAAAACCAAGTTCCAGCCCATAGGTTTTCAGTGCATCAATCACATCTTCAGGTTGATCTGTTGCGAGACCCGCGCACGCCGCCGCCGCTTCAAAGAGTACGGCAGTCTTTCGAGTGATCACTTGATCATATTCTTCCTCAGATACATCAGCGCGATGTTGGTTTTTGAGTTGCCACACTTCGCCTTCAGAAATTTGGTTTGTGGTATCTGCAAGCAGTTTGAGTACATCCAGCCGTCCGACTGACACCATCATTTGAAAAGCCCGCGAATAGACAAAGTCACCGACTAAAATACTGGCGCTATTTCCAAAGGCGGCGTTTGCACTTGGCTGCCCACGTCTGGCATCTGAGCTATCGACTACGTCATCGTGAAACAGTGTCGCGGTGTGAAGGCACTCAATGGATGCTGCAAGCGGGATGTGATGATTGTTATCTGTATTAAGTGCACGCGCTGCTATTAGCGTCACGAGTGGTCGAACACGTTTGCCGCCCGATTGAATCAAATACTGACTCACTTCTTCGATTAGATCGATGTCAGATCCTAGTTGAGAAATCAGTAACTCATTTAACGCGTCAAAATCAGGTCGGATGAGGTCAATTAGTTGGTCAGCAGTCGGCATGAATTCGTCCGGTATCAATCAAGTCTGTATTCTAACGATTATTCAGTTGAGAAAAAGCGAAATTAGGGCTTGTCTTCTGTTTGGGAACTCCCTATTATTACGCGCCTTTCGGGTGGCACATGCCGCCGAGATTTGAAAACGGAGTTAGAACATGTACGCGGTCATTGAAACAGGCGGTAAACAGCATCGCGTTGTTGAAGGCGAGCTCATCAAGGTCGAGAAAATCGAAGCCGAGACCGGTTCGACCATCGATTTTGATCGTGTACTGATGGTTGGAGAAGGCGAATCAATCAAGGTAGGCACACCAGTCGTTGACGGTGCAAAAGTGTCTGCAGAAGTGGTTCAGCACGGCCGTGGCGATAAGGTGACTATTGTGAAGTTTAAGCGTCGCAAGCACCACATGAAGCGTCAGGGACACCGTCAGTGGTTTACTGAAATTAAGATCACAGCGATCAACGGTTAAGGCAGGAGACGGAAATGGCTCACAAGAAAGCTGGTGGTAGTACCCGTAACGGCCGCGATTCAGAAAGTAAACGCCTTGGCGTCAAGAAGTTTGGCGGTCAGCAAGTGTTGGCTGGTAACATCTTGGTTCGTCAGCGTGGAACGCAGTTCCACCCGGGTGTTAACGTTGGATGTGGCACAGACTACACACTCTTCGCGAAAGCTGATGGCGAAGTGAAGTTTGAAGTGAAGGGGCCACACAAGCGCCGCTTCGTAAGTGTTGTACCTTCTGCGTAAGCGAAGGTCTCACTGATCGAAAAGCCCCGCTTGTGCGGGGCTTTTGCGTTTTGGACGATCCATGAAATTTGTAGATGAAGCGTTAATCACAGTTGAAGCCGGGAAAGGTGGCGCAGGTTGCCTTAGCTTCCGTCGTGAAAAATACATCCCGAAAGGTGGGCCGGATGGTGGCGATGGCGGCCATGGTGGGTCTGTGATTTTGCTTGCGGATGAGAACCTCAATACACTCATTGATTATCGGTTTCAGCCACGCTATCGCGCTGATAATGGACGCCCAGGTGCAGGTCGTAACAAGACTGGCGCCGGAGGTAGCGATCTCATCTTAAAGGTGCCTGTCGGGACCACAGTCTATAACGATGAAACCAATACGCTCATTGGCGAAGTTGTTGCCGATGGTGATGTGATGACCGTGGCCGAAGGTGGTCGTGGTGGTTTGGGTAACACGCGATTTAAGTCCTCAACAAACCGTGCTCCACGTCGAACCACGCCAGGTACGCCAGGCGAGGCATACAAGTTACGTCTTGAGTTGCGACTGCTTGCTGATGTTGGGTTGGTTGGGCTGCCAAATGCGGGTAAATCGACACTTATCAGTCAGTTGTCTGCGGCGAAACCGAAAATCGCTGATTACCCGTTCACGACCCTGGCACCTCAATTGGGTGTCGTGTCATTGGCGCCACATCGTAATTTTGTGATTGCAGATATCCCAGGACTCATCTCTGGTGCTGCAGAGGGTGCTGGATTAGGAACGCGGTTCTTAAAACACCTGACGCGGACGCGTATTTTGTTGCATTTGGTGGATGTTGCTCCAATCGATGGCAAGGATCCGGTCGAGGTCGTTGAAACCATTGCCGATGAGCTCGAGCAATTCAGCCCATCGCTGGCTGCACGTGAGCGTTGGTTGGTGTTAAACAAAGTTGATTTGGTTGATGCAGACGAGCGCGAAGCGTTTGTTGAGGCGTTAAAAGACGCATTTAATTGGCCACATCCTGTGCATGTGATTTCAGGGGTGACAGGCGAGGGTTGTGAGCTTCTTGCTTACAATTTGATGACGCGACTCGAAGAGTCGGCGATCGAGCGTCGTGAGGATCCTGATGCTGAGGCAGCTGAGCGCGCTTGGCTTGATCAAATGGCAGAAGAGGCGCACGACCGCATCGCTGAGCTGCGTGAGGCGCGTCGGATGCAGCGTAAGGGACTCGACCTCGATGATGAAGACGATGATGATGACGATGATCATGAAATGGAGGTCATTGTAGTTCGTGACTGAACGCACCAAACTCAAATCAGGGAAACGCTGGGTCGTTAAGATCGGTAGTGCGCTGCTGACAAATGATGGTCAGGGTCTTGATCTCTCGAGAATGCAGGCCTGGGTTCAGCAGATGTCTGCATTGATCGATGACGGCGTTGAGTTATGTTTGGTGTCATCAGGTGCCATCGCGGTTGGCTTAAAGACACTCAAAATTGATAAGCGCCCACAAGAACTTCCGATGCTCCAAGCGGCTGCGGCGATTGGGCAGATGGGTCTTGTGCAAGCATGGCAGAGTTGCTTTGCAGCCTGTGGTCGTGAGACCGCTCAGGTGCTATTTACGCATGAAGATCTTGCTGATCGTAAGCGGTATTTGAATGCCCGTGACACACTGAAAACATTGAATGAATTTGGTGTCATCCCAGTCGTTAATGAAAACGATACGGTTGCGACCGACGAAATTCGCTTTGGTGACAATGATTCACTCGGTGCACTTGCGACCAACTTGCTTGAGGCGGATGTTTTAGTGATTCTGACCGATCAAGACGGTTTCTTTGATAAAGATCCGCGATTCCATGCAGATGCTGCGTTAATTCCAGAGGCCCGTGCCTTGGATGATGGATTATTGGCCATGGCTGGTAAAAACGGCGGTGCGTTAGGGCGTGGTGGCATGTACACCAAGATCGTGGCAGCACAGCAAGCTGCGCGTTCAGGCGCGATGACCGTGATCGCGAATGGTCGAGTGGATGGTGTGCTTGAGCAATTACGTGCCGGTCAATCAGTGGGTTCGTTGTTGTATCCAGATTTAAAACCGCAGGCGGCAAGAAAACGATGGTTGGCATCGCATAAGCAGACGCGCGGCGTTCTTGTCGTTGATGCTGGAGCCGCCGAGGCTTTGAAAGCCAAGGGCCGAAGCTTATTACCTGTTGGTGTGACTGAAGTAAAAGGTGTGTTTGATCGCGGGGATATCGTTGCGATTGAAACAGCGAATGGCGAGCGACTAGCGACTGGGCTTGTAAACTACGGTTCGAGCCAAGCAGTGCAGATGTTCGGAAAAACGACAACACAACTGAAAGAAAATCAGTTGCTGTTGGAGGGTGATGCGTTAGTGCATCGAGACAACATGGCGCTGGTTTAATCCAGCGCCGATGTCTGTGTTAAGACGCGATTGCTTTGATTTTCGCGTTCAGGCGGCTCTTAATACGAGCGCACTTGTTCTTCTTGTAGATGCCTTTAGTGACCATGCTATCAAGAATCGGTGCAGCTTCACGGAAAGCATCCGTTGCAGCCTGTTGTTCACCGGTCGCAATTGCTGCCAGTGTTTTCTTAACATATGTGCGAGCCCGTGAACGCAGGCTGGCGTTATGATTGCGACGGACATCCGCCTGCTTTGCGCGCTTACGCGCCTGGGGACTATTTGCCACCGGGGTTGCTCCCTTACACTAAACTTCGAACCAGTTGAAATAACTGGAAATTCAAGGCGCGGGAATGTACCGAAAATGGAACCAGAGGTCAAGGATAGTAAAGCGTGACGACAGAAAAGATGGTTCGATCTGGAATGACGGTTGGCGGCTGGACGCTCGGATCTCGCGTGCTTGGGTTGGTGAGAGACATTGTTTTAGCGAACTCTGTCGGCGCGTCTGCTGGAGCTGATGCGTTTTTTGTCGCTTTTAAAATACCGAATTTTCTCCGCCGACTTTTTGGTGAAGGTGCCTTTGCGCAGGCATTTGTCCCTGTGTTTTCTGAAACGCGCGAAAAAGAAGGAGAAGAGTCGGTTAAACGGCTGATCGACCAGGTTGCCGGACGATTTGGTTTGATCTTAATTGCGATCAGTGTGATTGGTGTTCTTTTGGCGCCGTGGATTGCAATGCTGTTTGCCCCTGGGTTCTCTGATGATCCAGGAAAGCTTGCATTGACTGCGGATCTTCTGCGCTGGACCTTCCCATATCTTGGTTTTATTTGCTTTGTCGCATTTGCGGGTGGGATTTTAAATAGTGTCGGTCGCTTCGCTGTCCCGGCTGCGACTCCAATATTTCTTAACCTATCGTTGATCGGCAGTGCGTTGTTTTTAGCGCCACTTGTCTCACCATCTGTGATGGGGCTGGCAATTGGTGTTGCGATTGCTGGCTTTGTGCAGCTTCTCATACAGATTCCGCCACTGATGGCGGCAGGCTTACTCCCTAAGCCATCATTACAAGCGGATCACCCTGGGGTTTCCAAAATTTTGAAACTCATGGTTCCTGCATTGTTTGGTGTTTCTGTCAGTCAAATCAATTTATTACTGGATACCGTATTGGCATCGCTTTTGGTATCCGGATCTGTGTCATGGCTCTACTATTCAGACCGCTTGATGGAGCTTCCGCTCGGTGTGATTGCAATCGCAGTGTCAACGGTCATCCTGCCGAAGCTGTCTCGTGAATTCGCTCAAGATGACGTCAACGCATCACGTCAAACGCAAAGCTGGGCGATTTGGGTGGTATTGGTGTTGGGCCTACCGTGTGCGGCTGCTCTTGCCGTCTTTGGTGAGCTGATTCTGTCAACGCTCTTCCAATACGGTGCAATGACTGTGTCGGATATTGAGGCGTCCGCATTATCGTTGATGGCTTATGCAGCGGGGCTACCGGCATTCATGATGATTAAGGTGTTGGCGCCACATTACTTTGCACACCAAGATACAAAGACACCGGTCAAAATTGGGTTGATTGCGATGACTTCCAATATGGTGTTCAACCTGATTCTCGTGTGGTCGTTGGATCATGTGGGTCTGGCGCTCGCAACATCATTGTCTGCTTGGGTGAACGCAGCGCTTCTACTGCGTGGACTACACCAGCGTGGCTGGTATGAAGTCCGAGGCCTTCCGTGGAAACAAATAATGCAAATTGCGCTTGCGTTGATCGTGATGGTGCAAGTGGCGTGGTGGGCACCGAACGCTGCTGTGTTAGCAGAGTATGCGGTCTTGGAACGCGTTGGGTGGACTGCAATTTTATTGGTTGTGTCCGGACTTTTGTATTTGGTGGCTCTTCGACTGACGGGGATCCGGTATACTGCGCTGCTCGTTCCACCATCAGCCCGTTAATATCATGCAGTTTGTTTTCGGTCGACATGCAGAATTTCGATCACCACATGTTTTAACCATCGGTAACTTTGATGGAGTGCATGTGGGGCATCAGCGCGTCATTCGTCAAGCACAACAGGTTGCGCATCAGCTTAGTCTCCCGTTGACCGTGGTGTTATTTGAACCACAGCCAAAAGAATATTTCGCAGGCCAGAATCATCAAACGCCTCCTGCTCGGTTGATGAGTCTTAAATCCAAAGTGGCTGCGCTCGATGCATTGGGCGTTGATTCTATTTGGTGCCTTAAGTTCTCTGATATTCGTCCAATGACGGCAGACGATTTTGTCAGCCAGCTTGTTGCCGGCAAGCAGGTAAAACATATGGTTGTTGGTGATGATTTCCGATTTGGTTGCGATCGACAGGGTGACTTTAGTTACCTCGTTCAGACCGGAGAGCACTATGGTTTTACGGTTGAGCAATCGGAGACTCACCGAGTGGGTGACGAGCGGATTTCATCGTCACGGATACGGCACTTGTTGAAGACGCATGATTTCGATGGGGCAGCGCAAATGCTTGGTCGACCGTATACGCTGTGTGGGCGAGTGATTTACGGGCAACAATTAGGGCGGAAAATTGGATTCCCGACTGCTAACATAGCGCTTTCCAATGCACCGCCACTCCATGGCGTGTTTGGTTGCACGGTTGAGCTTCCTGATGGACAGATTGTCACTGGGATTGCCAACATTGGTTCTCGCCCAACCGTCTCTGGCCAGAAGGTCAGTTTAGAAGTGCATTTGCATGAGTTTACTGGGGAGTTGTATGGTCGCACCTTGATCGTGACTCCACGGGTATTTATTCGCGCTGAACAAAAATTCGAAAGCATCGATGCCTTGACCGCACAAATTCGGGTCGATAACGCAAAGGCTTTGGAATTACTGAGCGTATTAACTGGATCTGAAACTGAATGACTGATTACAAACAGACGCTAAATCTTCCTGATACCGAGTTTCCAATGCGTGGGAACTTGGCTAAACGTGAGCCTGATATGTTGGCGTCATGGATTGCGGATGATTGGTATCAACAGATCCGAGACGTACAAGCAAACCGTGATAAGACCTTTATCCTGCATGATGGTCCTCCATATGCCAATGGCGATATTCATATCGGTCATGCGGTAAATAAAGTTCTGAAAGACATCATTGTTAAAGCCAAAGGGTTGGCGGGATATAACGCGCCCTATGTCCCAGGTTGGGACTGTCATGGTTTGCCAATCGAGCACAAGGTTGAGACAACGATTGGTAAAATCGGTGACAAATTCCAATCTGCGAGCGAGTTTCGAAACGCCTGCCGTGAATACGCAGCCACACAAATTGAACGACAGAAAGTCGATTTTAAACGCCTTGGTATTTTAGGGGATTGGGACAATCCTTACCTGACGATGGATTACAAAGTTGAGGCGGATATCGTTCGCTCTTTGGGACGGATCATCAACAACGGTCATTTCCACCAAGGCGCGAAGCCTGTCTATTGGTGTATGGATTGTGAAAGTGCTTTGGCTGAAGCTGAAGTGGAGTATCAAGATCGTAAAACCTGGACTGTCGATGTCGCGTTTCCAATTCAGAACGCCGAACAGATTGAAACTGCCTTTGGTGTGTCCGCAGATATTGCCGCAGCCGCTTCGATGGCCATCTGGACAACGACACCTTGGACACTTCCTGCCAACCAATTTGTCGCAGTCAACGCTGAGCTTCCCTATGTGCTTGCGCAGTTTGAAAAAGATGGCACAACGTGGACTTTGGTTTTGGCTGAAGGACGTCTTGAGGCGTTGTCCGAGCGTTATGGCATTGATGAATTCACGATTCTCGGCAAAGCAACCGGTGAGGCCTTAGCTGGAATCCAGTGTGAAGCACCATGGGATGATCGAATTGTTCCCGTGATCACAGGTGAGCATGTCACTCTTGAAGCAGGTACAGGTGCGGTGCACTCAGCGCCGGCTTATGGTCTTGAAGATTTCAATGCGGCCAAAGCGCTCGATCTTGAGTTGTTAACGCCTGTTCGTGATGACGGGACTTTTGCGGATTCAGTGTCTGTCGTTGCTGGTCTGCACGTTGAAAAAGCAGGTCCAGTGATTGCCGAATATTTGGCTGACAAGGGCCGTTTGGTTCATAAGGCGAAGCTTGAACATTCCTACCCACATTGCTGGCGTCATAAAACACCGGTGATTTACCGTGCGACCCCCCAGTGGTTCATTCGCATGCAGGGCGAAGGTCTTCTAGAAACAGCGCGTGAAGCTGTTGAATCGCACATTCATTTCACGCCGAGCTGGGGTAAGAACCGCTTGGCTGCGATGCTTCAAGATCGACCGGATTGGTGTATTTCGCGGCAACGGAATTGGGGTGTCCCAATTACCGTTTTTGTCCACAAAGAAACGAGTCAGTTGCACCCTGAGACAGAAGCACTGTTTGAAAAAATCGCTGCCAAAATTCAAGAAGGCGGTATCAACGCCTGGTTTGATCTCGAGCCGAGCGAGTTGCTGGGTGACGATGCCGCTGACTATCGCAAGGTCACGGACGTGCTGGATGTTTGGTTTGATTCTGGCACGACGCACGCATCCGTTCTCGGCCGCCGTGATGGTCTTCGCTTCCCCGCCGATTTATACCTTGAAGGCTCTGATCAGCATCGTGGTTGGTTCCAGTCGTCACTTTTGACGTCTGTCGCGATCCATGGTCGTGCACCGTACGAGGGATTATTGACTCACGGATTTACTGTGGACCAAGACGGCAGAAAGATGTCGAAGTCGCTTGGTAACGTGATACCTCCGCAGGATGTGATGAATACGCTCGGTGCTGATATTTTGCGTTTGTGGATCGCTTCAACTGACTTCACCAAAGAAATGACAGTGAGCCATGAAATCCTCAATCGGACATCAGATACGTATCGCCGAATTCGTAATACGTCGCGTTTCCTATTGGCGAATATGGCTGGATTTAATCCGGAAACCGATCAGGTTGCGATGGATGATTTGGTATCACTCGATGCAGAAATGATCCGCCGCACGACCGCGCTTTCGGAAAAGATCATCGGTCACTATGAGCGTTATGAATTTTCTGAAGTGACGCAATCTCTACATCATTTCTGCGTTGATGATCTTGGCGGGTTTTATCTCGATATCATTAAGGATCGTCAATACACACTGAAAGCAGACAGTCATGCCAGAAAGAGCTGTCAGACGGCGATGTACTGGATTACGGATGCGCTTGTTCGCTGGATGGCGCCTATCTTGTCGTTCACCGCGCAAGAGATTTGGGAAGCCATGCCAGGGACGCGTCCTCATCGATTTGTGTTTGCTGTTACCGAAGCTGAACTACCAGAGGCAAAGGGTCGCGCGACAGTCGATTGGGCTTTGATTCAGTCGGCAAAAGAGGCTGTTAACCAAGCAATTGAAGCAGCGCGAAATGACGGGCTCGTCAAAGGATCATTGTCTGCGGAAGTGGCATTGTATGCAGATGGTCCGGTGTTTGATGCGTTAGCAGCTTTGGGTGATGAATTGAGGTTTGTCACGATTACCTCTGAAGTCACCCTGCACAAGCTGTCAGAAGCACCGAGTGATGCGCTTTCTGATCCTGCTTGCCCACAGCTATCGGTTGTTGTGTCAGCAACTTCATCGGAGAAATGTGAGCGGTGTTGGCACCACAGACCCGATGTTGGCACTGTGAGTGAGCACCTAACGTTGTGTACACGGTGTGTTGATAACGTCGAAGGTTCAGGCGAAGAGCGTACGTTTGCATGAGGCTTGATTTTGCATTGGTGATTGGGGTGATTTTCCTGGTCGACCAGTGCACCAAGCTATTGGCATCGACATACCTGAATTATGCTGAGCCAGTTGGCCTGCTTCCATTCTTCTCGTTCACGTTGTTACACAACACAGGCGCAGCGTTCAGCTTTCTCGCAGACGCTGGTGGTTGGCAACAGTGGTTATTTCTGGTTTTAGCTGTTGGTGTTTCTGCATATTCAATCTGGTCATTACGCGACCCAGAGTTATGCGGGTGGATGCAGGCGGGATTTGTACTCCTCATTCCAGGTGCGATTGGTAATGCGGTCGACCGCGTCGCTTTTGGTTATGTGGTGGATTTTTTACATTTCCATTGGGGAAATTGGTCGTTTCCGGCCTTTAATGTTGCTGATACAAGCATTACGTTAGCAGCAGGTTGTTTATTAATTGGATGGTATGTAGATGCTCGACATCGGCCCAAATTGCAAAGTTGAACTGCATTTTTCACTCAAGCTCGCAGATACCGGTGAGTTAGTAGATTCGACATTCGAAAAAAAGCCAGCTGAGCTTGTGATCGGTGATGGGAATTTACCGGCTGCTTTTGAGGCGGTGATCCATGGCATGAAAGCGGGTGAGCGCAAAATCGAACGGATTGAACCAAAAGACGGCTTTGGCCAGCACAACCCATCCAATGTGCAAAAAATTTCGAAAGATCAATTTGATCCATCGGTCGAGTTGTCAGAGGGTCTTGTTGTCAGTTTTCAAGATAAAGCGAAATCTGAATTACCAGGTGTCGTCGCGGCGATCGATGACAAGATGGTCACGGTTGATTTTAACCATCCCCTAGCCGGTCGTGAGCTCGAATTTGAAGTCGAGATTTTGTCTGTCGCGCCAGCGGAGACACATTGATGCAAGTCACGCTCGCGAATCCTCGCGGCTTTTGTGCTGGTGTTGATCGAGCGATCGATATTGTTAATCGAGCACTCGAGGTATTCGGTGCGCCCGTGTATGTGCGTCATGAAGTCGTCCACAACAAAACCGTCGTCGATGACTTAAAGGCTCGTGGTGCGATTTTTGTTGATGAGCTCGATGAAGTTCCGGATGACACGATTGTTATTTTTTCTGCACATGGTGTCTCGCGTGCGGTTCAGGACGAGGCTGCACGACGTCAACTGAAAGTCTTTGATGCGACTTGTCCTCTAGTCACAAAAGTTCATATGGAAGTCATTAAGTTTTCCAAAGAGGGACGCGAGTGCATTTTGATTGGGCACGCAGGACATCCTGAGGTCGAAGGAACCATGGGTCAGTTCGATACCTCAAATGGCGGAATAATGAAGCTTGTCGAAGACGAGGATGATGCACGCACAGTGCAGATTGATGATCCAAAGACAGCATCCTTTGTCACTCAAACCACCCTGTCGATGGACGATACAGCGCGCATCATCGATATCTTGCGTGAGCGTTTTCCTGAGATCCAAGGGCCACGGAAAGATGACATTTGCTACGCGACACAAAATCGTCAAGATGCGGTAAAGCGTTTGGCATCAGCGCATGATCTGGTTCTGGTGGTTGGTTCTCCGAATTCTTCAAACTCGAATCGATTACGAGAACTCGCTGAACGCTTGGGTTCGCGATCGTATCTAATCGATGGTCCTGAGCAAATCGATCCTGCTTGGATCGACGACGCATCGGCGATTGCAGTGACTGCGGGAGCATCAGCGCCTGAAAATGTGGTTCAAGCAGTGTGTCATCGGCTGCAAGAGTTGGGTGCAGACACGATCTCGCAAGAGCGAGGTGTCGACGAATCGATCCAATTTTCTCTTCCCAAGGAATTGAGACTCCGTCCGGTCGACTAGCACCCAAGTCCAATCTCACTCCCTTTTTTGTTTTCTCTGCTGTACTGCCTAAACGGAGGTGGTATGCGCGGATTTGCTTTGTCTGACAGCTTGATGGCTTTGGCTATTGTGAGTCTCTTATTTGTAGTGATGCTGAGTCGCGGTCCTGATCTGGAAGCACGAGAGGCTGAACGGCGCACTGAAGCGTTCATGTTTGATGCGGCGACTGCGGCGCTCACACTCAGTCAGACGTTGGATCAAACAGGTTCCTGGACCCTTTATGATCATGGTGAGGTCGTCGCCTTACCAATTGAACAATTTCAGTACTTTCACAAGCTACTCACGCTACAGCCAGCAATGCCCTATCGACTTGAG
>RGHP01000291.1 GCA_010024125.1 Gammaproteobacteria bacterium
CTCGTCGAGAGGGCTATGCGGGTGCGGAACACCCGCATTAATGAATTACAGAGCTTCTTCAATCACGCGTGCAATACGGCGTGATGAGGGGCCTGTGAATGATCCAAAGCTGCCAACTAACTGACCGTCACGATCGATAATATATTTGTGGAAGTTCCATGATGGGTAATCGCCATCAGCAGCTTCTGCCAGGCCCTTGAAGAGTGGGTCCGCTTTACCCTTCTTTGCGTGGGTTGTTGCATACATTGGGAATTGGACGCCATAGGTCAGTCGACAAAATTCAGCAGCTTCTTCCTCTGTTCCGTATTCTTGATTACCGAAATCTTTTGACGGAAAGCCGAGTACCGCAAAACCTTGATCTTTGTATTTTCTGTACAGCGCTTCAAGCCCATCGAATTGGGGCGTAAACCCACA
This sequence comes from Gammaproteobacteria bacterium, assembly GCA_010024125.1. Taxonomy (GTDB): domain Bacteria; phylum Pseudomonadota; class Gammaproteobacteria; order Pseudomonadales; family Litorivicinaceae; genus HIMB30. The sequence goes on from RGHP01000291.1 coordinate 415, forward strand.
TTTTGAAGCGGTATTGACGATCATCACGACCTGACCTTGATAGACTTCGCACAGACGATCGACTTGTTCTCCGGCGAGTTGCCGAACAGAATGGTCGAGAAGAGGTGCGCAGTTTGCGTTTGCCTTTAAAGTCGTCATGCCGATCACCACTGTTAAGCATTGGATGCTAAGTTTTTTGAGGTTCATGGATGTCATCCTCGTTGTTACAGGAGTACATCTTTGGCTCGTTGTTGCCTCATCCTTGGGGACCAGTTATCTGACAGCCTGTCGTCACTGAATCTTCTTAAGCCAGAAGACGTTGTTCTTATGGCAGAGGTTTGGTCGGAGGCCTCATATGTCAAGCATCACAAGCAAAAAATTGCACTTATTTTTAGCGCGATGCGTCACTTCGCTGATGAGTTATCCCGCTCTGGGCGCCGTGTTCTCTACGTGAAACTCACCGATCCCGATAATACCCAGAGCTTGGTTTCCGAGGTTCAGCGCATTCAAGAACTTCATCATTTTGAAGGGTGGTATGTGACAGAGCCTGGTGAGTGGCGTTTACGACACGCATTTGAATCGCTGAAATCTCAGATGCAAGTGTCATTTGAGATTCTTCCAGATGATCGCTTCTTGTGCTCTCACCAAGAGTTTGCGGCCTTTTTAGACGGACGAAAGCAGCCGCGTATGGAACATTTTTATCGGAAGATTCGGCAATCAACAGGCCTACTCATGGAGGGTAAAGATCCTGTTGGTGGGCAGTGGAATTACGACCACGATAACCGAAAGGCGCTTGATCAGAGGCAAACGCCAACGCCTCCTTCGTGGCCTTTAGACTCCATTACTCGAGATGTGATTGAACTTGTCAATGATCGGTTCTCTGAGCATTTTGGTGTTTTGGACCCAGACCGGTTCATGTGGCCTGTGAATCGAGAGCAAGCACTCAAAATGCTAGATCATTTTATCAATGAGTGTCTGATATCTTTCGGTGACTTCCAGGATGCAATGGTCCGCGGAAAAGATACCTTATTTCACAGTCTGATCTCGACCAGTCTCAATCTTGGTCTTTTGAGTCCAATGGAAATCTGTCGAGCGGCTGAAGATGCTCTGCATCGCGGTGATGCGCCAATCAACGCTGTTGAAGGATTTATCCGCCAAATTATTGGCTGGCGCGAATATGTGCGTGGGCTGTATTGGGCTTACATGCCTGAGTACAAAGAGCGTAATGCGTTGGAGGCTCAATGGCCGTTGCCTGCGTTTTACTGGGACGAAACGAAGACCGATATGGTGTGTCTGTCTGAGGCGATTCGAAATACCCGTGAAAACGCATATGCCCATCACATTCAGCGGTTGATGGTGACCGGTAATTTCGCGTTAATTGCTGGATGCTCGATTGAAGAGGTGTGCGATTGGTA
>RGHP01000292.1 GCA_010024125.1 Gammaproteobacteria bacterium
ATTTCAATCCAGCCGGCTTCCGTTTCTTGCCACTCCACTTGGTTCGGATCGTCGAACTTCTCCTGTCCGAATCATTTTATAAATACGCCCCTTCGGCAGCCCTTTCAGTTGACCTGATAAAAAATTATCAAGTCTTTGGCCTTCCTTAGCGGCGTCTACAGTCACCCATTGGACTTTCTTTTCCACTCACTTTCTCCATGATGCATTGCCGCAAGCGACGTGCGCTGTTATGCTCCAGACTGCTTTGGGTTGAGTCAAGACTCCCCAGAGGCTAATGAGACCTCCGGTTATCCGGAGATGAAATAATCCCCGCCCGATCTTGGCGGGCCAGCAAAGCTGGGACAAACACATATCAATGTGTCGGCAGGAAAGCCTGCAGTAACAAAGAAATTCCGGGCTCCCGGTATACCGGTCGAGCCCACTACAATGTGTCTTGTCGCCTGACCGATCTTTCGGTTGGGCCATGGTTAGTATAGCTAGCCCTCTGAGATCGTGGCGATCAAACCATGAAGGTTGCCACTTAAATGAAGCGTATCTTAATTAATGCCCTGCAGGCGGAAGAAATCCGCGTTGCAATGGTCGATGGTCAAAAACTCTACGACCTCGACATCGAATCCTCAGACCGTGAACAGAAAAAAGGAAACATCTATCGCGCGAAGATTTCGCGGATCGAGCCAAGTCTTGAAGCGGCTTTCATCGATTTCGGTAGTGAGCGTCACGGTTTCTTACCACTGAAAGAAATTTCTCCTGAATATTTCTACAACGCACCTGCTGAAGGCGAGCGTGCAAAAATCGACAAGGTCTTAAAAGAAGGCCAAGAACTGATCGTTCAAGTCGAAAAAGAAGAACGCGGCACCAAAGGCGCTGCGCTGACAACCTACATTTCATTAGCTGGCCGTTACTTAGTTCTGATGCCAAATAACCCGGATGCTGGTGGTATTTCTCGCCGGATCGAAGGTGAAGATCGCGCCGAGCTTCGTGACAAACTTGCAAACCTGACAATTACTCAAGGCGCAGGCGTCATTATCCGGACCGCAGGCGTTGGACGGACAGTTGAAGAACTGCAGTGGGACCTCGATTATCTCGACACAGCATGGCAGGCAATCAGAAAGGCTGCACTCTCAGGCGTAGCACCCTTCCTGATCTACCAAGAATCCAACGTCATCGTTCGCGCAATCCGCGACCATCTGCGTCAAGATATTGGTGAAGTGCTTGTTGATAACGAACAGGTATTCGAAAAAGCAAAAGACCTCATTCAACAAGTGATGCCGTCATACGGTAACAAGGTCAAGCTGTACCAAGATGAGACACCACTGTTCAATCGTTTCCAAATCGAAGGGCAAATCGAATCAGCGTTCCAGCGTGAAGTTCGCCTTCCGTCAGGTGGCGCGATCGTTATTGATCCAACTGAAGCGTTGGTTTCAATCGACATCAACTCTGCCCGCGCGACAAAAGGCGGCGACATCGAAGAAACCGCACTTCACACGAACTTAGAAGCTGCAGATGAGATCGCTCGTCAGTTGCGTCTACGCGACATGGGCGGTTTGGTCGTCATCGATTTCATCGATATGTCAGCCAACAAAAACCAAAAGGCTGTCGAAAACCGCCTGAAAGAAGCCCTGAAATCTGATCGTGCACGCGTTCAAATTGGACGAATTTCACGGTTTGGTCTTCTTGAGATGAGTCGCCAGCGGTTGCGCCCATCCCTTGGCGAAACAAGTGGTGTGGTCTGCCCTCGGTGCCACGGCCAAGGTAGCATCCGCGACGTGCAATCACTTGCCCTACAAATCCTGCGTCTGTT
>RGHP01000293.1 GCA_010024125.1 Gammaproteobacteria bacterium
CTCAGAAGCGACGTTCGCTCGGGACTACAACGAGGCGTTGATTCACCAAGTTGTGACTGCCTACCTCGCGGGTGCGCGTCAAGGTACGCGTGCACAGAAAACACGTTCTGAGGTATCTGGCGGTGGCCGCAAGCCTTGGCGTCAAAAGGGAACAGGTCGTGCTCGTGCGGGCACAACGCGTTCACCAATTTGGCGTTCAGGTGGCGTGACTTTCGCTGCGAAGCCGCAAGATTTTTCACAGAAAGTGAACAAGAAAATGTATCGCGCAGCGATGCAGAGCATCTGGAGTGAGTTGGTTCGTCAGGGCCGTCTCGTGATTACAGATGATCTGGGCATTGATGCGCCAAAAACCAAAGCGTTGGCGGAAAAGCTAAGTGCATTGGAATTAACAAATGTGTTGATCGTTGCTGGCGAAGTATCAGATGCGCTGTATCTGTCTGCTCGTAACCTTCCGCACGTCGATGTTCGTGATGCAGACGCTATCGATCCAGTGAGCCTGATTTCTTTCGAGAAAGTATTGGTCACTGTTGATGCGCTGAAGGCGATTGAGGAGCAGTTGGCATGAATCAGGAACGTATCTTTACCGTTCTGAAAGGACCTCACGTGTCCGAAAAGGCCACTGTCGTTGCCGATCAGAACAATCAGTATGTATTTAAGGTGGCCTCAGACGCGACGAAACCTGAGATCAAAGCAGCTGTAGAAGCTTTGTTCGAAGTGTCTGTAACGAAGGTCAATGTTGTAAACATCAAAGGAAAGACGAAGCGCACAGCGCGTGGCATGGGTAAGCGTAACGATACGCGTAAGGCCTATGTAACGCTGGCTGATGGCCAAGAAATTTCCTTTGCAGCAGGCGAGTGAGACGGAAGTTATGGCAATCGTAAAATGTAAACCAACGTCAGCCGGCCGTCGTCACATGGTGAAGATTGTGACGCCGGAACTCCATAAAGGAGCACCACACGCGCCGCTGTTGGAAAAGAAATCAAAGACTGGTGGTCGTAACAACGACGGTCGTATTACGACGCGTCATATCGGTGGTGGTCACAAGCAGCACTATCGTGTTATCGACTTCAAGCGAAATAAAGATGGCATCCCAGGCAAAGTTGAGCGCTTGGAATATGATCCAAACCGTTCTGCGCACATCGCTCTTGTGTTGTACGCCGATGGTGAGCGTCGTTACATCATTGCACCGAAAGGCATGCAAGCTGGAGACGCGATTCGTTCTGGTGAAGATGCGCCAATCAAAGTTGGTAGCTGCCTCCCACTGCGTAACATCCCAGTCGGTTCTGTCATCCACTGTGTTGAGTTGAAGCCAGGCAAGGGTGCGCAGATTGCGCGTTCGGCTGGTGCATCAGTTCAGCTCGTGGCTCGTGAAGGTCGTCACGCAACATTGCGCCTACGCTCTGGCGAAATGCGCAAAGTTCTCGCGGAATGTCGTGCAACACTTGGTGAAGTGTCAAACGGAGAGCACAGCCTGCGTCAGCTCGGTAAAGCCGGTGCGAAGCGTTGGAGAGGTGTTCGCCCAACAGTGCGTGGTGTTGTGATGAACCCAGTTGATCACCCACATGGTGGTGGTGAAGGTCGTACTTCAGGTGGCCGTCATCCGGTTTCACCATGGGGTATGCCAACGAAGGGTTACAAGACTCGCAAGAACAAGCGTACCGATAAGATGATCGTACGCCGTCGCGGTAAGTAAGGAGAGAGATAGATGCCACGTTCATTGAAAAAAGGCCCATTCGTCGATCTCCACCTTCTCAAGAAGGTCGAGGCGGCAGCTGAAGCAAACGATCGTCGTCCAATTAA
>RGHP01000294.1 GCA_010024125.1 Gammaproteobacteria bacterium
TTTGTCTCAAGTTATTCGAGAGAAGGGCTAGCATCTATTCTAGTTCGATTTGAAGATATTCCATCACAGGTATTTGAGCGCCGATTGGGCGACTTGCGTCGTGAAGTTAATACAGCAGAGAGTGAGTTTCCCGACGAGGCTACTGATCCAATATTTATCGAGATTACCTCTTCAAACGCATTTCCTGCGGCAACTCTTGCACTTGTTGGGTCCGGTGATGATGACAGTCTCCGTGAACAAGCGGTCCTGATCGAAAAAGAACTGGAGCGGCGAGAGCGGATTGATCGAATCGATACCCAAGGAATGGCTGACCCTGAAATACGCATTGAATTTGATGCCACACGCATTGCGGCACTTGGATTATCGCCATCGGATGTTGCCACTACCGTTCAGACATATTTTCAGGATTTGGCTGCGGGCGAATTGGATGTTGCAGGCTCAAGCTGGTTGGTTCGCTTAAAGGGCAAATCCACAGATGCATTTGATCTCAATCGATTCCCGATTTTAGGTCGAGACGGCAGCGTCAGAATTGGTGATGTGGCCCGTGTGACCCGAACCCAAGCAGAACGCTCAGAGCTTGTCCGGTACGAAGGTAAGCCGTCAGTACTGCTTGCTGTGATGAAAGCCGAAGGTGCCAATACGCTTGAATTGGTCGATGAAGTGAAAGACTACATTGAGATACGAAATGCGCTTGAGGCAGTGACTGGTACACGGCTCGTATTAATTGATGATCAGACCATTCCAACGCGTAAAGCCCTCAACATCATGCAGAACAATGCGTTGATTGGATTGATGTTGGTATTGGTGGTCGCATGGATATTTTTGGGATTCAAAATTGCTGCCCTGACTGCGATCGGTATTCCGTTTATTTTGGCGGGTACGTTTTGGATCCTCCAAGGCATGGATCAAACACTGAATGTGACGGTGTTGCTCGGTGTTGTGATTGCGCTTGGCATGCTGGTTGACGATGCCGTTGTCGTCGTTGAGGCGATTTACTATCGCATCGAGCGCGGATTGACTGGAATGGAGGCTGTGTTGGATGCGCTGACTGAGACGGCAGCCCCCGTCACAGCCGCAGTTCTTACAACTGTTGCTGCCTTTATGCCGCTCATGCTTCTGCCAGGCATCTTGGGGAAATTCATGATGGTGATCCCTTTGGTCGTCTCGGTCGCACTACTAATTAGTCTCGTTGAAGCATTCTGGATGCTACCGAGCCACGTCCTTGGATCAGGCATGAAGCTTGATCATGGCGGAAAAATGCAACAATTCAGAACCCGTTTGAATCGCGGGATTCGACATCTGTATACGCACTTACTGATTCGGGCATTGCGTCGCCCAATCGCCACACTTGCGATTTCCGTCGTTGCTCTGATTGGTGCAGTCGGTTTGTTGGCGAGTGGTCAGATACGAGCGGACTTTTTTGCATCGGATCCGATCCGTGTGTTTTACGTGAATGTTGAGACCGAACCGGGAACGAAACTTGAGCGCACCCTTGATTTGACGCTTGAAATTGAGAAGGCTGTTCGTGCGAATCTTGTGCCAGACGAGGCACGCGGAATCGCTGCTTATGCAGGCCAACAGTTCACCGAAACTGAGCCATTGCGAGGGAGTCATCGTGGCCAGGTGTTGGTCGGGTTGCAGCCCGAGGGTCGCGAGGTATCCGATATTGTTGATGGCATGCGTGAGGCAGTACTTGCTGTACCAGGACCTTCTCGTGTGACCTTTCTTGAGCTTGCCGGCGGCCCGCCAGCAGCGAAGCCGATTGCGATTAAAGTACGAGGATCTGA
>RGHP01000295.1 GCA_010024125.1 Gammaproteobacteria bacterium
TCCCGCATCCCTGCATCGACAATCGGGATTCCTGTTGTTCCGCTTTTCCATGCTTCAATCTCAGTCGCGTTATTACGCCATTGCAGTCCTTCTGTTTCAGGGCGAAAGGCTTTGTTTTTAGAGAGTCTCGGAAAGCCAACCAATAAATGTTGATAAAAATCGCGCCAGATCAGCTCGTTGATCCAAGAAAACGCGTTGTCTGGAAAATCCCAAATGGGGCGTCTCATTGCGTCTTCAGCTGCCCTGATACATTGTCTTGGCGATAGAAGCCCTCGTGCGAGTGCTGCTGATAGGCGACTGGTCCCTTGAATTGACGGTTGGTTGCGCGAGGAATCGTACTGCACGAGCTTCGTTTCAATAAAGGCATCTAAATCGTCTAATGCCTGACGCTCATTCGTTGCGAAGGCACTTAAATCAGATTCGGGTGATTCACTAAGGCACTCCCAAGATAAAGGCGTTGTTTCGGGTCTTCTTGATTCTGGCAGTTGATATGGCGCGTGATCATTTTCCTGATAGACGGCCAACCATCGTTTCTTAAACGGGCTAAAAACGGAGTAGTAACGATTGTCACCGGTCAACACTGTACTTGGTTGTAAGACGACGCGGTCCACAAAGCTATGAACGTTGAGATGATTCAGCTCTGACGCGATCTGGTGATCACGCATGCGTTCATTCCACTGATATTCCTGGTTGAAATAGATGTCGGTGACGCGCGCACGCTGGCAATAATCGATAATCCAGTGGGCTTGGTTTTCGTAATCTGGGAGACGCACAACCTGAAGCTGTATGCCAAGCCAGGCAAGTTCTTGAGCCAAACTTTTCAGAAGTTGTTCTGTGTAATACAGCCGATTTTCCCCGTACCCAAACGAGGCCCATTCGGCATCTGCCGACAAAAATACGGCAGTGATTTGAGTGCTTGGATCACAGTCAAGCGCAGCACTAACAGCTGCGTTATCGTTGACGCGCAGGTCATCGCGGAACCAGAGTAGACGATGTTCCATAATTCTCCTCAGTTGCATCCTGCAAAGAATGTGTTGCCATCGTCCGAGCCGGCAATATTCCTGAAGTTTCGCCCACGTTGTTGGCAAACGCAATGGAGTCTGACACTCTGTCACTGATCATCGAGGATAAGCGTATGTTCTTTGGACGGTTTTTAATTGTAGTTAATTGCGTGACATATGTCGGTCTGGCGCTTTGGGCTCTTTTGTCTCCGCAAACGTTATCGGAAGCCCTCGGCGTGAGTGCTATATCTCGCGCGGCTGTGATCGAACTTCAAGTACTTATTGCAGGTTCATTTATCGCCTTTTGCATCCTGATTGGCGGTGGCATTTTTGATCAAAAGAAAACCAAGCGGTCACTTGTTGGGCTGTTCGTTATCAATGCATCGTGGTTTTTAACGCGTTGTATCGCTCTGATTGAGGGCCTTTCTCAAGAAAACTCAACCTATCTTTACATGGGCTATGAGTTAGCGATGCTGATTTTGCTTTTGATCGCGTTACGTGTCGTTACAGGGCCTCGAGGCAGGACATTATTCCGGCAAGAGGAGGCGAGTTTTTAACCTGCTACTATTCTCGCAGCTGCTTCAACCCCTGCCAAAAATGATCCCTCGACGCGACCGCCTGCGAGGTAATCGCCAGCAATCCAAAGGCCTGAGTCCACTTGGAAAACACCTTTTTGTGTTGTGACAGATGGATCGGTCGGCCGTGCGTATCGCCAACGGTGCGCAAGAACAGCGTGCGATTGAATGTTGAAGGTTGTGTTAATCATTGCTGCCATCTTT
>RGHP01000296.1 GCA_010024125.1 Gammaproteobacteria bacterium
CTGAAATTGCATTACGCTGGATCAATACCGCAATCTACCGCAATCCGGCGATCGATTGTGCAACGCAAACCCATCTGTGCCGGCGAAACAGACACCGCATTAGCCAAAACATTTGGGTCCATTGCCAAGGATTTGACGACCGCGCCACATAGTAGGCACGATGCGCTCAAATTTTTTAACGGGGGCAATTGATGAACACGGTGAAGCGTGACCATTATGCCAATCAAAAGAACGATGTTGACGATCTTATCAAACGTCACAGCGAGCTTGTCCGAAAAATAGCTTGGCAAGTTCATGGGCGAACCAGTCACACAACCGAGATCGAAGACCTTATGCAGATTGGGTTCACCGGTCTCATCAATGCGGCGCAGCAATATACGCGCAAAGAAGGCGCAACATTCAGCACCTATGCCAGCATTCGCATCAAAGGCGAAATCATCGATTATTTGCGGAAAAGCTCAAATTTATGCCGCACGACAATCCAAATCAAAAAACGATATAATCAAGCCTATAGCCAACTCGAAAGCCAGCTGATGCGGCAGCCCACCTCGACCGAGATAAGTCGCAAACTGGGGATGAGTGAGGCCGAACTGCACGAATGGGAAAGAGCATTTCAAGCCAACGCACATGACTCACTGGATAATGTGTATGATCAATTTTCTATATGGTATGCGTCCAGCGACGACTCGCCTGAAGATCTGATGGATCAACAAGAGCTGCAGGGCTTGCTAAAAGACGCCTTGCGGGAACTGCCAGAAAAAGAAGCGTTAGTCATCCAGCTTTACTATGTCGAAGAACTGAACGTCTTTGAGATCGCCGAGGTGTTGGAGGTTTCGACAGGCCGCGTGTCGCAAATTAAAAAATCAGCCGTCACTAATTTACGCCGCATGATAAATGATGCGCAAGGACTCGGATGAGCGTGGCCAGCCCCGCCTTTGACAGCGTGTCAGATATTCAAATGGCGGTGCAAATTGCCGAGCATAATTTGCATCACTATCCTGGCACCGAACAAATCAACATCACCCTGTCATTGATAACCATCGCCCGAGGGTCCTGCACTATGCTTGTACGCCCCGATGCGGGTGTTGAAAATGCGGCGTCCGGCCAGATTCATATACCGGCAGACAGGGCTGTTATGTCAGCCTATGTATCACTGGGTAGGGATGATTTTCAAAATTTGGTTGGATATTTACGGCACCCAGCGCCACGCCCGATTACCGTTGTGGTAAAGCTTGATCAAAATCTTGCCGTTGATGAAAAGGGGGTTTTGTTCATTGACGGGCCAGTTGACGCGACGATAACTGATTTATTCTGGTCATTCCCATTACGCTGACACGACTATTTATCCAAGTAGCCGACGGATCATTTCGCCTTCAGACTGCATCAACCGCGACGAGCCCGAGAAGGCTTGCTGTGCCTTGATCAGCTTGGCCATTTCATCGGTCATGTCAGTATTTGACATTTCCAAAGCCCCAGAGTGAATCTTGCCGCGTCCGTCGGCAACCGGCGCGCCTAATTGTCCCTGGCCAGAGCGCGGATTTTCACGAAACAGGTTCTGCCCAACAGGCGTCAGCAAATTGGCATCAGCAAAAGTAGATAAACCAACCTTGCCCACTGCAAACACCTGATCAGGGCCATAACTTGCCTCAACCGTACCGTCCGAACGGATTACCACCCCGGTCAGCGCAATATCATCCAGTGATTTATAGCCATCAGCCGTGATCACGCCGGCTGCCCTTGGTGGAATGCGGATCATTGTCCCAGTAGAGGA
>RGHP01000297.1 GCA_010024125.1 Gammaproteobacteria bacterium
AGCAGCACCAGCATCCGCAACGTCGCCCTGACGTTCACCAGATTTGGATCGGTCAGCGGTAGTGTCTTTCACAACGATTTCACTTTCAATTTGCGACTGTGCCTCTGCCACTTTGGCGAACATCTCGACAGTCTTTTGATCAACAATCCCAGCTTCTTTGGACCCGTTATCTACTTCACCCTCACCTCCAGAACTTGCAGGCGAGACCAGCTCGACAACGATTTTTTCGTCTTCAACTTTCACCTCAACCTGACCCTCTGCAATCTCTTGCGCTAGGATCTTTTCGATTGCCTGAAAATCTGCGTTGTCTTTGAAGTCCTCAGTCTTATTTTCAGTCTGAGGCTCGACTTCGCGCTTCATCGTATCTGTAGTGTCTTGCTTGACCGTTTGTTGTGGTGTCGGCTTTGCAACCGCAGGAGAAAATTCTCTTGCTATAATACTTTGTGCCTTGGGAGGCTCTACAATAGGAATCAGGCGCTGTACACCAAAAGCGGACTTCAGTGACCCAGTGATCTGCTTATACTTCGGAACATTCATCTCGGCAAACGAGAGGATCAGGACGAAAAACGCCATGAGCAAAGTAGCCATGTCGGCAAAGGTTGCCATCCAAGCGGGTGCGCCACCCTTACAGGGGGCACACTCTTCGCATTTGACAGGCGGCTCTTCCTCAATAAGCGGCGCCTCAGAGCCACCACCCTCGGAAGCCTCGCCGTCTTCGTCGTCTAGTAGTTCGTCATCATCAGCCATCGTTTCGCCTTATTATCCAAGCGCTGCTACGGCACGCTCACGGGCTTTCGAATCCAGGAATGATCCGAGCATGTCACCCATGATCCGTGGGTTACCACCATCATTGATAAACATAACGCCCTCAACGATCAATTCATTGTTTAGCGACTCCATCGACGACTTAGTTTTCAATTTCATCGCGCAGGGAATCAAAATCACGTTAGCAAGCAACGCACCATAGAGTGTCGTCAACAAGGCAACCGCCATCGCGGGACCAATCGCCTTAGGGTCAGACATGTTTCCCAGCATCAATACCAACCCGACGAGCGTCCCAATCATTCCCATGGCTGGGGCAATTTCCGCCCAGGCTTCAAAAAAACCGGCGCCCGCACCGTGGCGTGCTTTCATCTGGTCATTTTCTCGTTCTAATGAAGTTCGGATCAGTTTTCCGTCAGTCCCATCGACCAGCATCGCAATGCCCTTAGCAAGGAACTTGTTTTTTATTTCCTGACCTTCAAGCGCAATCATTCCGTCTTTTCGAGCGATCGTCGCAAGCTCAGCCAGCTGCACGATCAAGTCATCAGGCTTGTCAGGGTAACCACCAAAGGCCTTTCCCATCACTTTGGTGAAACCAAGAAACTCCGGTAGTGTCGAGCGGTACATGGTGGCCATAATCGAGCCACCAAACACGATCAGGATTGAAGCAGTATCGATAAAGGGGCCCGGGTCTCCCATCGCCATCACAATGAGAACCAGAGCACCGAGCAGGCCAACTACACTTGCGATATCCATTAATAATCCCCTTTGGACAGGACTTTAAACCCAAGACACAATGCTTGTTATCGGCAATACATCCCAAAATTTAAGTGAAATAAAAGATTTTCTCTTTATGCCGATATATTAAATAGCTTAAATTGAAAACACACAATGGCACTCAATGGAGCAATTCGTGTGAGACTTTGTTTACTAGTGATAGCTCTGACATTAGTCGGCTGTGATCGAAAAATCGGACAGCCTTATTGCGGAGATGTGACATCTCCCCAAG
>RGHP01000298.1 GCA_010024125.1 Gammaproteobacteria bacterium
TCCCCGATCTCGCCGAGATCGAGCTCCGCGCTTGGGGCGACCGTGGTGCTGGCGGCACAAACATCATGTTCGTGCTCGCCGACGGTGTGATGCACGCCCATATCTCTGAGATGCCCGTCGGAACCTACAAAAAAGGCCACCGTCACGGACCGGGATTCCATGTGATGTGCGTAACAGGGCACGGGTATTCATTACTTTGGTATGACGGTGACCCTGATTTCACGCGCGTGGACTGGAAGCATGGCGTTGTGTTCCCGCCAGCGGACCAACAGTTCCACCAGCATTTTAACACCTCGACCAACCCGGCTCGTTATCTTGCGACAGGAATCGGAGGCACCCGGTACCCGTTCACGACGGCGAACAGGCGTTCTCTTCTCGGGTTGAAACCTGGCGAAAAGGGAGCGGTGTCAACCAGCCTGAAGGAGGGTGGTGACCAGATCGAGTATGAGGATCAACATACAGACATTCACCGCATCTGGTTGGAGGAAATGCGCAAGAATGGTGTAGACGCGAAGATGGAAAAGTTTATACCTAACCCATGAACAGCGAGAGCTTCAGGCCGATAGCCCAAGATTTCGGGGCCGTCGTCGAGGGTTTTGATGTGAACAACGTAACGGCGTCGGATAAGCCGTTACTAAACGAGGCCCTCGACCGTTTCGGGGTTCTAGTTTTTCCAGGTCTTGATCTGAGTGAGTCACAACAGCTCGGTATGGCAAAACTGTTCGGTGAGCCATCGAAACGGTCAAGGCCCTCATCCGACCGAGCCGAACGCTCTCCCTACGCTGACTATATGGGCCTAGTAACAAACGTGCGTCAAGACGGTGTCCCGATAGGATCACTGCCTGACGGAGAGATGTGGCTCCATCACGACGGATGTTTCATCGACGAGCCTTATCGGGCGACTATCCTCTACGCTCTAGAGGTTACGACAGTGGGAGGCGAGACTCGATTCGTCGACATGCGTGCGGTTTTCCGCTCGCTTCCGGAAGACCTTGTCAGTCGTGTCAGGCACCTGATCGGTACCCATTCTTTTGATTACCGCAACATCGCTGGGCGCCCCAATCTAGGTGCCTCGAGTGAACTCGCGAAGTCCGCGAAGCATCCGGGTGTGATAAGGCACCCGAATTCGGCGGAGCCAGCGCTCTACCTTAACCCGCTCTGTACCATCGGACTCGAGGGTGAAGGATCAGATTTCTCGGCAAATGAAGACCTTCTGGATCACTTGTTCAGCGTCATCGATCAAAGTGCTGCGACCTTTTCTCATCGCTGGACGAAGGGCGATCTTGTGATTTGGGACAACTGGTCAACATGTCACGCCAGGAACGACTTTCCGGCCGGAGAGACCCGAATGCTGAGACGGAATATTATCAAGGGGCAAAAAAATTCTTGGCGGCAGGTGATAGAATTAAACAAGGACTTTCAATTAAAAATAGTGAAGGTCAATATCGTAACAAAGATAGTTATGGTATATTTCCTGAACCAGGTGACAACGCATTATTAGGCCGTGGTTCTGCCGATGTTGTTGTTAAAGAAAATGAAGTTTTAATTAGAGCGGGTAAAACAAAAGTATTAAGTACAACCCAACTACCTGTTGGGAATACCTTGAGGTCATTCTTACAACTTTCAAATTTTACTCAACAAAAAGTTTTATTACCTGAAGAAATCCAAACTAGATTAATTGAAAATGTTAAGGTGGTTAAAAAAATAATAATTTGGGATATTGAAAATTTAGAAAATACTCAGAATGTCTTTAATGGGTCTGTTGGTTT
>RGHP01000299.1 GCA_010024125.1 Gammaproteobacteria bacterium
GCTACCGTTAATCGATAACGCACCACCCTGACGGCGTGGAACGTCGCGAGTCCTGAACGAAATATGCGCTGATTGGGATACCAAAGGGTAGTAAAGGAGTACTACATAAGAAAAATCGATATAATAAATTAGTATTACAAATCAATATTTTAACAAAAAATATAAAACAAAAGATAGCCCGCCGATTCCATACAGCGCAAATTTTGGTAGACCAAAATTTAACTGGCTTTTCGTTGGCGCAAGTCTTCCATTCGGGTGGCGAGCCGGTTATCCATGTAGATAAGACACGCCGAACGCAGTAGCGAGGTAAAATTCTGAGGCGCTCCTTGGAGCTCCATGACCTCACGGTGCAACTTCGAGATAAACCCAGGTGTCGTAAACCCTTGGGACTCGGCGACCTCGTCTAGCACTGACCAGTACAGGCCCTCGAGGCGAACGCTTGTCACCTGGCCGTCTAAACGGATACTACGAGAAACATACGAATAATTTTCGGGATCTTGCCCTGCAAATATCTGACACATCGTCAAACCTCCTTGTTCTTTATTCTTGTTATAAGTCCAGGTTACCTGACCAAAATTAAAGTGCAAGCACTTTGGAATACCAAAAAATATTAAACCATAGATTTTCTCAGTTTCTTATCGATTTTAACAATATTTTGGTATTCCTTAATCTAATTATTGTGGCTATTTTTTTATGGCGAAATCGACCAGAGACCGGACATGAATCGAAGTCGTATCAAGCACAGGTATCTGAATATGAGCCTGTTGGATCAACAGACCTATCTCGGTACATCCGAGAATGACGCCGTCGATATCCGTTTCATTTAACTGTCGAATAACGCCCAAAAAGTAATCAAGAGACCTGTCGTTTACCACTCCCATGCAGAGCTCTTCGTAGATAACGCGGTGAATCTCTGCCCTCTGCGTTTTATCGGGAATTCTGACACTGATACCGTAACGATTGGACAGACGATCCCGAAAAAAGTCGCGCTCCATGGTGAATCGGGTACCGATTAACCCCAAAGATTGCAAGACATTCTCTTTGGCAAATTCACCGAGCGCGTCAGCGATATGTAGCCCTGGAATTTGAACGCCAGTCCTGACCTCTTCAAATACCTCGTGCATGGTGTTGGTACAGATCGCAAAGCAGTCGGCGCCACCTGCCTCAAGTTGCTGTGCCGCGGTACGCAACATATTGGCCGCGGCGGACCAGTCTCCCGAAGCCTGCAGTTTTTCAACCTCTGCGAAATCGAGACTTAACAGCAAGACCTTCGCCGAATGTAAGCCCCCGAGACAAGCTTTCACTTGCTCGTTAATCAACGCGTAATAGGTTTGGCTACTCTCCCAGCTCATCCCACCGATAAGACCGATGGTCTTCACGGCGAGAACCACCCACCAAGCTCAGAGATATATAACACCAGAAGCACAAATGAGATTCCTTTCCATACCCACAAGTTCTGACGCAGCTCCTCTGCTTCTTTCTCAAGCGTCTCTATATCGTTAGTGTTCGACTCGTTCGCCATGTTTTTGTTCCTCGACGCAAATTTGGTTATTGCTATAAACCCAGGATCGCAAAGCAACCCTCTTTCTTGAATTAACTACCTTAATAGTTTCATACTTCTAGTCTCGTCCTAAACAGCTGAGTAACGTCGATGAACCACCTAAAAAAAATTACCCTGATAATCGTAAATTCGGTCATTTGCTTTTCAGTGTCGAGCGCGACAGCTCAGCCACCTTTTAG
>RGHP01000300.1 GCA_010024125.1 Gammaproteobacteria bacterium
ACCTCGGTGCCAATGTGACCACAAGTGGTACACAAACTTATACCGGGGCAGTCACCTTAAGTACCGATGTGACTTTAACCACCACTAACAGTAATGTGACCTTTAGCTCCACTGTGGATGGCGATGGCACGGCCCGTGACCTAATCATTGATACCAATGGCACCACCGGAACTATCTTATTCGATGGTTTAGTGGGAGCAAGTAATGACTTAGACGTGATCACCATCACTGGCAACTTAGACCTCGATGCAGCCATTGCTAACACCACTTCAATCGATGTCTCCGGCACCTCTGACCTCGGTGCCAATGTGACCACCACCGGCACACAAACTTACTCAGGTGCTGTGACCTTAAGTGCAGCCACAGTGACACTGACTACCACGGATAGTGATGTCACCTTCGGCTCGACAGTTGATAGTGATGTAGGCCAAACCCGAAACCTTACCATTGATACCAATGGTACGACTGCAATGATTCAGTTTGTAGGCGCTGTTGGTGACACCGTGCCACTGGATGTGATTACCATCACAGGTAACTTAGACCTTAATGCCGGTATTGCCAATGCGGCTGGCATTACCGTCCAATCTGACATGACGGTCAATGAGGATATCACAACCACGGGCGCACAAACTTATAACGGTGACGTGATTGTCGCAGGTGATGCAGTCCTAACCACAACGAATAGTAAGATTACCTTTAACGGCACGGTAAATTCTGAAAGCTCTGAAGCCAACGATCTTGGTCTTGTGGTTGGAACCAGCGAGGTTGAGTTTAATGGCATAGTCGGTGGTGTTGCTAATGGTGGTTTGGGTGCGATAGCCATCACAGGTGCATTAAATCTTGATGCGGCAATCTCTTCAGCTGCAAGTTTAAGTGTTTCGACCACATCTGATTTAGGTGCGAATGTGACTACCTCAGAAGCACAAACCTACACCGGCAATGTCACTATAAGCGCGGATGTATCGATCACCACCTCGGGTGGCAACGTGACATTCGACGGAGATGTTAACACTACCGTTACGGGCACAACGACGGAGTCAGGCATCATCCAGTTCTTAGGCGACGGTAGCTATAAATACTCTACCGACTCGGGTTCAACCTACTCGACCGGAACCGCAGGAGCCTCATCAACATCGCTTGGTACAGGCTCACTCGTCTACAGCTCAGGCTCATACACATGGACAACGCCGACAGGCATCTCCACCACCAAGCTCCTAGTGGTCGCTGGCGGCGGCGGCGGCGGTAGCTCGTATGGCTCTAACAGCCGAGGTGCAAGTGGTGGTGGTGGTGCCGGTGGCTTGATTTACAACGCGAGCTACTCACTGGTTGAAAACACTAACTACACCGTCAGTGTCGGCGCGGGTGGTGCTGGTGGAACATCCAACAGCTCCGAGAACGGCACTCAGGGCGAGAATTCAGTATTTGGTGATCAAACAGCAATCGGCGGCGGTTACGGAGGAAGGGGTAACGATGATGGGACCGCAGGTGGCTCAGGTGGCTCAGGCGGTGGCGGCAGTAACGATGGTAATGGCATCAATCAAGGTAGCGGAACGGCGGGACAGGGTAACGATGGCGGCTCGGTGAATGGTAACTATGGCGACGTGGGTGCCGGTGGCGGTGGTGCTGGAGGGGTTGGGCAAAGTGTTAACATTGGCACCTCTTCCGGCTCGCAAGTTAATGGTGGTAACGGCGGCGTGGGTCTTGCCTACACCATCACAGGTTCATCTA
>RGHP01000004.1 GCA_010024125.1 Gammaproteobacteria bacterium
CCATTGACCAGAAGGTTTGGTATTTTGGTTGGAAGTACATCAGGAATTTTTTCCGTTCCGTCATAGTTTGGAACGTAATCAACGGTCTCTTTATCCAGATCCGCGAGTAATTCGTGCGCAATCCGCTCCATCCGGATTTCGGTGTAACGCATCGCAGCTGCGCGGTCACCATCGACTGAGCCGAAGTTACCCTGACCATCAATCAGTGGATAACGCATCGAGAACGGCTGCGCCAAACGAACGATCGTATCGTAGACCGCCGAATCACCATGCGGGTGATATTTACCAATCACATCACCAACAACACGTGCTGACTTTTTGTACGCTGCATTCCAGTTATTACTTAACTCGCTTTGCGCGTAAAGTACTCGACGGTGAACGGGTTTGAGGCCGTCGCGCACATCCGGTAATGCCCGGCCAACGATGACACTCATCGCATAGTCGAGGTAACTGGTTTTGAGTTCGTCTTCAATATTGATTGGTAAAATTTCGCGTGCCGAATCTGACATGGATGGTGGGCTATCCCTAGAATGTTCTTAAACGCCCGATGATACCATGAACCGCCCAAAAACGGTCTTCTTCTGTGCGGATTCAGATACGGCCTGTATCATCTCAGGTGAGACGCATACGAAACCCGATAAGGAACGCTTGGAACCCGCATGACAACAGTGGTTGACCCAAAAGAAGTAACAAAATTTAATCAGATAGCTAGAAGCTATTGGGACCCAGAAGGACCGATGCGCGCTGTGCATCAAATCAATCCATTACGGATCGACTTCACAGAGTCCTTTTACCCTCTGCAGGATGCCAAAGTTTTAGATGTCGGCTGTGGTGGTGGACTTGCGTCTGAAGCGATGGCGAAACGCGGTGCATCTGTCACAGCAATTGATGCATCTCCTGAAATGTTGAAAACCGCAAAGTTACATGCCCTCGAAAGCAGCCTCACTATCGACTACATCGAATCACACGCCGAAGCACTGGCAACATCTCATACTGGCACCTTCGACATCGTGACGTGCTTTGAGATGATCGAACACGTCCCCGAACCGATGGAAACATTGAAAGCATTGTCAGCACTTGTCCGGCCGGGCGGATGGTTGATTTTGTCAACGATTAATCGAACTCCAAAAGCCTACCTTGGAGCTGTTGTTGCTGCCGAATATATTCTCAACTGGGTGCCGAAGGGGACTCATGACTACGCGCGCTTCTTGAAACCATCAGAACTTGCGAGCGGACTCAGACCACAGGGTCTTGATATTGAGTCCATCGAAGGAGTGGTTTACCAACCTCTCTATCAACAGTTCACTCGCTCGACTAAAGATCTCGACATGAACTATCAACTTGCTGCAAGGAAACGTTCATGAGCACTCTCATTGATTCAATGGTTTCGACACTCAAGTCACATCCACAATTCAAGGATCGTGTGATCTTGGTCACAGGTGCCACTGCAGGCATCGGTCGGGCGCTTGCACTCGAACTGGGCAAACGTGGAGCGATCGTGATCTTACTTGGTCGCAATGAATCCGAATTAGACGCTGTGTATGACGCAATCGTCGAATCAGGCGGCCCAACGCCTGCGATTGTTCCTTGCGATCTCACAACACTGACTAGCGAACACGCCGAGGCGCTCGTTGAACATATCCGTGAGAACTTCGGGCGACTCGATGGATTAGCTCATATCGCCGGAGTACTTGGTGGGCGCGAACCGATCCAATCTCACCGCCCAAAACAATGGGATCTAGCAATCCAAATCAACTTGACCGCAGTCTTCCAACTGACACAAGCACTTCTCCCATTACTGGACGAATCGCCATCGGGTCGAATTGTATTTGCGACATCAAGCGTCGGAATTCGAGTTGAAGCGTATTGGGGGGCATACGCGGTTTCAAAAGCAGGTCTTGAAATGTTTGCTGGCATTTTGAGTCAGGAGCTTGAGAACACATCGAACACTCGCGTTTTTACAGTCAACCCAGGTGGTACACGAACCAAAATGCGGGCCGAAGCGATGCCTGGCGAAAACCCAGCAACTCTCCCAAGCCCTGAGTTTGTTGCCGATGCTTTCTTGTATGGGTTAACCGAAGACGCCGGCGCCTTCCATGGCGAACGTGTTAACGCCCGCGACCTGATGGACGCCTTGGGGACGTGGCCGACTTCTTAGTCGCCTGCGTCGACTTTCGAGTCGATGCTTTTTTCGATAACCGACGACGGACGTCTTTCAATTCCTGCGGAGTCATCTTAGGGACAGGTACGCTTGGCAACTCAACCAGCTTACTCAAATCGTCGACTTCTTTTTGCCCCAGCTCTACGAAGTGGCCTTGCTTCAAAAATGAAGGCAGAAAGATACATCCATAGCGTACGCGTTTAAGTCGGTTCACTTGCAAACCCTGGCTTTCCCAAAGCCTGCGGACCTCACGGTTCCGGCCTTCCATCAACGCCACATAGAACCAATGATTACGTCGATCTGGATCAGCCTCTGGGTGCCTAACAACATCTGTAAATCGCGCAGGACCATCGTCCAAAATCACACCTTCAACCAACCGTTCAAGCTGCTCTTCTTTCACATCACCGTGCACGCGAACCAGATATTCACGATCAACGCCGCTTGAGGGGTGCATCAACCGATTCGCTAACTCACCATCTGTGGTCAGAAGAATCAAACCCGAGGTATTGATATCCAAACGACCGACTGCGATCCACCGACCTTGGGCAATTTTAGGAAGTCGATCAAAGATCGTCGGACGCCCTTCTGGATCACTCCGAGTACACACTTCGCCCTCAGGTTTGTGATAGGCAATCACCAATCGTGCGTGTTCAAACAGTTTTTCAGTTGGTACCGGTTTACCATCGAAGATTACTTTGTCGTCTTTCTCGATTTTGGTTCCAAGCACAGCAATCGACCCATTAACCGAAACCCGTCCTTCGGTGATGGCTGTCTCAAGCATCCTACGAGACCCATAGCCTGCTCTGGCTAGCGCTTTTTGAAGTCGTTCACTCACTCTGATTGTCCAATTGGTCGAGAAGATCGTCTGCTGGAGCAGCAACAAGATCTTCTGCGTTCGGTAATTCTTCTAGGGATTTCAATCCGAAATCATTCAAAAACTGGGTAGTGGTTGCAAGCAATGCTGGGCGCCCTGGTACCTCTTTGTGCCCAACCACTGTAATCCATCCGCGCTCTTCAAGCGTACGAATAATTTGTGTGTTGACAGCAACACCTCGTACCGCTTCGATTTCGCCACGCGTCACCGGCTGACGGTAAGCAATCATCGCAAGCGTCTCGAGCGTCGCTCGTGAGTACTTTCCAGGCTTTTCGTCAGTCAAATTCAGTAAGTATGGGGCAAGCGCGTCAATCACTTGAAAACGGAATCCGCCAGCAACTTCAACGAGCGTCACTGCACGGTCTTGGTACTCTTCAGCGAGACTCATAAGTGCTTCACGCAACATCCCCTCGGTCGGTGCTTTTTGATCCCCAAAGAGCTTTTTCATCTGATAGATACTCATCGGCTCTCGACTCGCGAACAATGCACCTTCCAGAATCCGCTTCAAATCAATATCAGACATCTTGACTCGCTCTTCGGATATAAATTTGACTCCCCGGAGCCGCCTGAATCAAAGCGCACAAGCCCTCACGAACGAGCTCGAGGATTGCGAGAAATGAGACGACCACGCCAGCTTTACCCTCGTCTGCTGAAAACAAATCGGACAACGTCAATTCAGCGCGATCTCTCAGTTTCATCAACACTTCACTCATCCGTTGCCGCGTCGACAGAGGCTCCCATTCAATCTGATGCGCTGACGACAAACGCGCTCTAGCTAACAGCTCACCAAAAGCGAGCACCAGTTCAGACAAATCAACCACCGGTGGCGCTGTGCGCTCATCAATCTCAGGCTTTTGTGCTTCAGCCACCCGAAAGTCTCGATCAATACGAGGCAACTCATCCAATATCTCAGCAGACATTTTGACTTTTTCGTACTCCAAAAGTCGTCGGATGAGTTCAGCTCTTGGATCTTCTTCCTCATCCTCATCAGCACCCACAGGCCTTGGCAGAAGCGCGCGAGACTTAATTTCAGCAAGCATCGCCGCCATCACCAAATACTCTGCAGCCAGTTCAAAGCGCATCGCTTCTAAGAGGCTGATATATCCCATGTATTGGCGCGTAATCTCGGCAACATTGATCTGGACAATGTCGAGGTTTTGGCGGCGAATCAGATACAAAAGCAGATCAAGCGGACCCTCAAATGCATCCAAAATGACTTCAAGGGCATCTGGCGGAATGTACAGGTCTTCAGGAAGCTGGGTTAATGGCGAGCCTTCAACCACTGCTAATGGAAGTTCACCCTGCACATGCGTGATCACCGGTAACTGAGCCCCATCGCCTGACGCACTTCGTTCAGTGTTTGTCGCGCATCATCTTCAGCCTTTTCCGCGCCCTCAATGAGGATCGAGCGAACCATATCAGGGTTCTCTTCATAGGGTGCCGCGCGGGCAATAATCTGATCTTGCTCTGCAATCACTGCATCGATCACCGGCTGCTTGCATTCAAGACAGCCAATGCCTGCAGATGTACAACCTTGTCGCGCCCAATCTTTGGTCTGTTGATCTGAATACACTTCGTGGAACTGCCACACCGGACATTTTTCAGGCGTTCCTGGATCGGACAATCGAACCCGTGCTGGATCTGTTGGCATCCGCTTCATTTTTGTTGAGACAGAATCAGGATCTTCACGCAATCCAATCGTATTACCATATGACTTTGACATTTTCTGACCATCAAGGCCTGGCATTTTCGCCGCTTCAGTCAACAGCGCTTGCGGCTCAGGAAGGATAACCTTGCCTGTACCTTCAAGGTATCCAATCAAACGCTCGCGATCAGCTAAGGTGATGTTCTGCTGCTCTTTGACAAGCGCTTGGGCACGCTGCAAGCCCTCTTGATCGCCACTTTCGAGGTATGCCTTCCGAAGCGAGCGATAGAGCTTGGCGCCTTTCTTGCCCATCTTGTCGCAAGCTGATTCAGCCAATTCTTCAAAATCGGGCTCGCGGCCGTAGATATGATTAAAACGACGCGCAATTTCTCGCGTGATTTCGACGTGAGCGACCTGATCTGCACCAACAGGAACATGACCTGCGCGATAAAGCAAAATATCCGCGCTCTGCAGGAGTGGATAGCCAAGGAATCCGTAAGTCGTCAAATCCTTATCGGCAAGCTTTTCTTGTTGGTCTTTGTATGTCGGAACTCGCTCGAGCCATCCAAGCGGTGTGATCATCGATAACAGGAGATGAAGTTCCGCATGGGCAACGACCTGTGACTGAACAAACAAGGTTGCAGAACCAGGATTCACTCCTGCCGCCAACCAATCGATCACCATGTCGGTGATGGCTTGATCAATACCTCGTGTATCTTGGTAGTGAGTCGTTAATGCGTGCCAGTCAGCAACGAAGAAAAAGCACTCGTATTCGTGCTGCAACTGAACCCAATTTTTCAAAACGCCATGATAATGGCCCAAATGTAACCGGCCGGTAGGACGCATGCCTGATAGCACGCGATGGGACGGATCGACCCCGCTCAAATGTCACTCCTCAGATTGTGATTAAAGATAGATGATACCAAGGTTATGCCAGTTCGGAAAAAGCCGAAGCATCTCCCGCCCCTTGACGCGTAACCAATGGAATGTCTTGTGTTAAATCGATGACTGTCGTTCCTTCAAAGCCACAGAACCCACCATCAATAATCAAATCCAATTGATGGCCTAAGACCTCATTAATTTCATAGGGATCGGTCATCGGGAGATCTTCTCCAGGTAGCATCAGCGTTGATGTCATCAAAGGCTCACCCACATTCTCCAAAAGATCGAGGGCAATTCGATTATCAGGGATTCGAATCCCGATTTGCTTACGCTTCGGGTGCAAAAGACGCCGCGGCACTTCCCGTGTGGCTTCAAGAATAAACGTATACGCACCTGGCGTGTGTGATTTCAGCAAACGATATTCCTGGTTTTCCACTCGCGCATACACTGAAATTTCAGACAAATCTCGGCACAATAATGTGAAATTGTGTTTGTCATCGAGCCGTCGTATCTGCCGAATGACATCCACGCCACGCTTATTTTCTAATGCGCACCCAAGCGCATAACCCGAGTCGGTCGGAAGCACCACAACGCCACCTTGGCGGATGGTATCGGCCGACTGTTGAATTAAACGCGCCTGAGGATTCTCGGGGTGAATTGCGAAAAACTGTGCCACTGATGGCCTAACCCTTTGCTGTAAAAACGGTATGATGCCAGAAATTAACGGAAGCGCTCGATGAAACTACTACTCGATTTTCTACCAATCCTGATTTTTTTCGGTGTCTACAAGACAACAGGGGACTTAATCACAGCGACAGCTGTGCTCATTCCAGTCACCATCGTCCAAGTCGCTGTTGTGTATTGGCTAACCAAAAAGCTTGAAAAAATGGCGCTCGTAACGCTCGCGCTAGTCATCGTACTTGGCGGACTGACTGTTCTTCTGAATGACGGTTGGTTCATCATGTGGAAACCGACAGTGGTGAATTGGCTGTTTGCAGCAGCATTTTTTGGTAGTCATTTCATTGGCAGCAAACCCATTATTGAACGCTTGCTTGGTCATGCGATTGCGCTTGAATCTAAACAATGGATCACGCTGTCATTTGCCTGGATCGCGTTCTTTGTTTTCTCAGGCATCCTCAATTTGATCGTGGCTTACCAATTTTCCGAAGATGTATGGGTCAATTTCAAACTCTTTGGCCTTTTAGGCCTGACCTTTGTTTTCTTGATCATCCAAGGCGTATGGATCAGTAAGCACGGCTCAGAGGCTCAAGCTCAATCAGAGGACGATCACCATGCATAATGCATTAAAATGGCTTCTCGCGGTCATGTTGAGCCTGCCTTTAGTTGCATTTGCCGAAACCGCATACATTACCGAGAAACTCGAAATTCCAGTACGATCTGGTGAATCTCGGGATTACCGGATCATCCGCTACCTACAAGCCGGCGCGCAGGTTGAGATCCTCGAAACCTACGAATCCGGTTATACAAAAATCAAAGATGAACGCGGACGGGAAGGGTTTGTCCTCGGCCGCTACCTTGTGGATCGCGCACCATCATTCGTTATTGCTGGCCGACTGGAAGCAGAAGTCGCTAAACAAAAAGAAACCATCAAACGATTACAACAAGATATCAAAGCCCTAACCTCGCAAAATGAATCATCTGGTGAATCTGTCAAAGCAATCAAAGAGCAGCTCGCCAAAAAGGAAGCTGAGCTCAATGAATTCTTAGCCACAGCCGGTGATTCGATTACCTTGAGAAATCGATTGGTCGCGCTCGAAACTGAGCGTCAGGTACTACTCGCTGACAATGAAACACTGCGCGCTGAGAAACTGGCCGCTGGCGATGACTCATCGAAAAGTTGGTTTGCATTAGGTGCGCTGACATTAGCGGCCGGCTGGTTTGTTGGTCTTCTCATGCCTCGCGTCAGGCGATCGCGAGTTGACACGAATTTGTGAGACGCTACTCGAGGATTTCTGCCGCAGAGATCGATGCGAGTGACGCGCACCGATCATCTGCATTTAATGACTACTATTTCTCGATCACCGATCCAATTGGTGAGCGTCAAACGATTTTTATTGAAGGCAATCATCTCACCGAACGCTTTCAATCACTGAAGCCCAATCAAACAATCCGCATTGGTGAAACCGGGTTTGGCACAGGCCTGACCTTCTTACTGGCTTGTGAACACTTTTTAAAACATGCGCCGCGCAATACGCGCCTACAATGGGTTTCAACTGAACGCTACCCAATGGTGAAGCCCGATATTACCAAGGCTCTCGACGCACTACCTCTGACCGCTGAATTAAGACAACTCGCTGACGAACTCTGTCATTGCTGGCCGGAACTCATTCCAACCTGCCACCGACGGTTGTTTCGTCATGGGGGTATCACTCTTGATCTCCACTTTGGAGATTCAACAGAGGTGTTGTCCGATCTATCCGGAGTGATTGACGCTTGGTGCCTTGATGGTTTTTCACCTGATCGAAACCCTGAATCATGGACTCCAGAACTCTTTCAAGCGATCGCTGATCACTCCCATCATGAAACAACGCTCAGCACCTTTAGTGCAGCGAGAGTTGTACGCGATGGGCTCAGTTCAGTCGGTTTTACGATCAGCAAAGTACCGGGTTTTGCCGGAAAACGAGAGCGACTCTTAGCGCGATTTAATGGGTCACAAAAGCCACAGATTTGGGCTCCAAAACAACATCACGGACCAACTGATTCCATTGCGATCATCGGCGGTGGTCTCGCAGGCGCATGGACTGCACATGCATTTGCCATACGAGGCTTCTCGGTCACCGTGTTCGAAAAGCACTCGCCTGCATCTGGCGCCTCAGGTAATCCGCAAGGAATCACCTATGCCAAACTCAGTATCGAGGCCACTCCGAATAGCTTGATTCAGCTACAAGCGCTTGCGCACTTAGAGACCTGGTTTCAGATGTTTCCAGATACTGTGTGGCAACACACCGGCGTATTACTTCTCGCACAAAGCCCAAAAGAACAAAGTCATCAAGACAAGCTCATCGAGGTACTCCCAAGCACTCATCCGCTTTTGGTTCCTGTATCACAAATTGAAGCCACAGAGTTATGTGGTCAAAAACTTCGATTTGGCGGTTTACACATACCAGCCGGTGGCTGGTTAAACCCAAAACACTGTGTCGAAACTTTATTGGATCACCCACTGATTGAGGTCAAGCCGTATCATGCCATTCAATCCGTTGAATCAACTGGACACGGTTCGACGATTGAGATCAGGAACCAAAACGGACAGGTCATACCCTATCCGAGCGATCTTGTGGTCTGGGCAAATGCGCGAGAAGCCAATCAATTCATTCGACTACCTATACCGTTGAAACCCGTCCGCGGACAGGTCACAACGATTAAGGAAGCGGTCAATCTCAACATGCCAATCTGCGGTGACGCCTATGTCGCTCCCGCATGGAATGGCGTTATGACATGTGGCGCAACCTACACACCGAATTCGGATGATCTGACCGCAAACCACGCAGATGACCAGAGCAATATCGATGCAATCAATCGCTTAATGGATCAACCCGCCTGGTCTTTAGATGACATTATTCACAATCGCGTGAGCATCAGAACAGCAACGCCCGACTATGCCCCAGTGATTGGACAGATCGCAGCGAGTAGCGCGTGGTTCGATTCACTTGAGCGACTACGCCATGACGCAAGCTTTCAACCGGAATATGAGCTTCCGTTTATTTCAGGCCAATACGTGCTTGCAGGCCTTGGATCACGAGGCACCCTCACAGCGCCTATGGCTGCTGAAATTCTTGTTAGTCAGGTGTTAGGAGAAGTGCTCCCCGTCAGCGAGCAGGTTCGGCACGCGCTCGCTCCTGATCGTTTTTTAAGACGAGATTTGATTCGAAATCTTAGCTAAAGGGGTTCCACCAGGATCCGCTATCGAGCTTGTCACGGCATCCATTCAGTTGACTGTCGTAAGTCTTCGCAACTTGATCAACGCGCTTTGCTACACCAATCAACCAACGCTTGGACTTAAAGGTGCCACGCTGAAATCCACCGACGCCCTCGTGATATGCCAAATAGTGACGATAGGCATCTGATTTCGGAATTCCAGCAATACGATACGCTCGGTCGACATACCAACCCACAAAATCTACAGCATCTCGAAAATTATCGCGCTCGGCGAGGTAAGAGTTGGTATCACGACGGTAATCATCCCAAGTTCCATCTTTGGCTTGCGGATACCCATAGGCTGAGCTCGCGCGTGGTCCAGGAAGTACCCAAAGGATCTTTGTACGAGGCGGTTTTGCATCTGCTACAAACGACGATTCTTGGCGGATAAACGACAAGATCAAACCTTCAGGGACATCCCACGAATCGGCCGCGTCATTCACAGCATCGTACCAACCTGGCTTTTCAGCCAACATGTTACAGGCATTGTCGGTATTCCTTGGAGGCGAGACTGCGCAACCACCAAGGGTCAGTATCACAAAGAAGACCAATAGATTCTTCATGAGCCACCCAACAACGCAATCAGCGCGGCTTCATCGATCACATCAACACCCAAGCTCTCCGCTTTAGTCAATTTACTGCCGGCTCCAGGACCTGCAACCAACATGGTCGTCTTCGCGCTGACTGATCCAGAAACTTTCGCTCCCAGTGCTCTTAGTTTGTCCGATGCTTCATCTCGAGTCATGGACTCTAATGTACCAGTTAACACCCAAGTCTGTCCGGTGAGATCCGGTCCATCTTGAGATACCTCGACAGAAGGAGCTTGCCAATGAACTCCTAAGTCCAGCAAATCCTCAATCACTGCACGATTGCGATCGACTTCGAAAAAAGCTCGGATATGAGCAGCGACGATTGGACCAACATCTTCAACTTCCATAAGTTCGTCATGCGTCGCATTGATCAGACGGTCTAATTCTCCAAATGTGGCAGCCAAGGTACGGGCAGTTGCTTCTCCCACATCACGAATACCAAGCGCATACAAAAATCGAGCAAACGTTGTTTCTTTCGATTGCATGATTGCTTGAACCACATTGTTGGCTGATTTCTCACCCATCCGATCAAGGCCTTCAATGGACTCTGCAGACAACCGATACAGATCAGCCGGTGTCGTCACCCATTCTTTCTCAATCAGAATCTCCAGCAAACGCTCACCAACACCATCAATATCCATCGCTTTGCGCGACACAAAATGCTTCAAATGCTCAAGCCGCTGCGCACGACAAATTAGCCCACCCGAGCACCGAATTACTGCCTCACCCTCAGCACGCTCAACTGGCGAACAGCAAACCGGGCACTCCGATGGCATCGAAATTGGCTGTGATACTTCAGATCGTTGGTCCGTCATCACACGGACGATCTGCGGAATCACATCACCGGCTCGGCGAACCATGACCTGATCGCCTGGACGTGCATCGAGGCGAGCGACTTCATCAAAATTATGTAATGTTGCGTTTGAGACAGTGACCCCACCAACAAATACAGGTTCAAGCCGAGCCACTGGTGTGATCGCTCCTGTCCGACCCACTTGCACATCAATTGCCAGTAATCGTGTTGCAGCCTCTTGCGCTGGAAATTTCCAGGCAGTGGCAAACCGTGGTGCACGCGCGACAAATCCAAGCGTATTTTGAAGCGACAGCGCATCAACTTTGACGACCATGCCATCGATTTCATATGGCAGCTCATCACGCTCCGCAAGCAGCGCCTCATACGCATTCTCGATCACTTGAGGTCCACCGCTGACAAGACCTGGATTCACAGGGATACCCAGATTCTTCAGCGCGTCCATCACCTCAGAATGAGTATCGCCCAGAGGTTCTGATACTTCCCCCAGACCGTAGGCATAAAACGAGAGTGGACGAGATGCAACGATTGATGGATCCAACTGCCGGAGACTTCCAGCAGCAGCATTTCTCGGATTCACAAAGGTTTTTTCAGATGCCGCAGCCAGCCTCTGGTTCATGGATGCAAAGTCAGCTTTTTTCATAATGACTTCACCACGCACCTCGAGCACCTCCGGATAATTCGATCCTTTGAGGGTTAATGGAATTGATCGAATCGTGCGAACGTTCTGCGTCACATTTTCACCGGTCTGACCATCACCTCGAGTTGCGGCCAGAACCATGCGACCCTGTTCATAGCGAATTGAAAGTGCTAATCCATCGAGTTTTGGTTCAGCAGTCAAATGCGGTGCTTCAGACTGGTCTAGACGATCTTTCATTCGCTCGACAAACTGCCTGAAATCATCCAAATCAAACACGTTATCTAGTGAGAGCATCGGCATTCGATGCACCACCTCTTCAAATCCTGAATCGGGCCTTGCCCCAACGCGTTGCGTTGGAGAGTTGGGATCGAGTAATTCAGGATATTCTGTTTCAAGCTGTTTTAATTCAGACAACAGCAGGTCGTATTGACTATCGCCAATCGTTGGCTGGTCTAGTACGTGATAGTTGTAATCGTGTTGGCGGATCTCCGTGACGAGCTCACGGATGCGTTGCGCGACTCTTTCAGTCATGAGCGCAATAAGGTTTGATGACCCGCTTGGGCTCTTGCCAGGTCGATCCATTCCTTGGAAATCGGCGTACCCTGCTGATCAAACACATCGCCACCGATGTCCCGCGCGATTGAACGGGCACCAGAAATCAGTTCATTGACAGCAAACACTGGATCTGCCTGTTTCGGCAATTCAGTGAATAGAAAGACCACAGGGGTATCGATAGATTTTGCATCCTCTTCAAACGTACCGGGCTCAACGCCATTAACCAGCGAGAACAGTGGATGCTCACTCTCATCTAATGGGAAACGCTGATACATCTGTGATTCAGTACGACGGAGACCCGCTCGCAAGCACGCCTTGTGCAGATTGATTCCTTCAAAGCGTGGAGTGCGCGCGGACTGAATACTAACCACCACCAGATCATCCATGGAATCGGTTGGCTCAGCTTCTCTCGTTGGTTCAGAAACATCATCGGAAATCTCGATTGAATCTGATGCAGCCTCTGCCGGTTCTGGTTGCGGATTGGTATCGGCGGATTTCTTTCCGAAACGCCCAAAAATACGACCCAAGGCAGTTCCAAATATGCCAGATTCCTCGGGCTCGGCGATTGGCCTCGAAACGGGGCCATCTCCCAGAATCCGCATATCTTCATCATGATCGGCTTCGTGATCATCAATCGACTGCTCATCAATCAACGGGTCAGTTGACTCCGTGATCGATGGCTCATCCCACACAGGTTCGACACGTTCGTCCATCGGCTCATCAATATCCACTGACTCTTCAACCACGACTGTTTGCGCTTGAGGCTCATAACCCTCAAATAGCGATTCAGTCTGCGTATCCGTTTCAATGGGCGCGGTCAGCGTATCAGTATCTGCGGGCTTCATTGCCTCCGCTTTGATCTCACCAGCCCACAAATTCAGCTGACTGGCATCAGTCGAATCAAATAACGGATCCGCATTAACTTGTGGCTCGAGTTCTTCTGGGGTGGCCTTCTTTACTGGGCGTGGTTTACTCACATCAGACCGTTCTGGTGATTCAGGGGGTGCTGCCATTAAGTCGAGCTTTAAACCTTCGCGTTTATGCTTCAGGGTGCGACGAATGCCATCGGCTAGCAAACCCACAATGAGGATTGCACCTAAAAACAGCAAATATTCACGTAATCCGAATTCCATGTGTCCCCTACTCAGTGGTGGCCAATTCAACAGCCCGTTCGATATCGACGGAAACCAAACGTGAAACACCTGGTTCCGACATCGTCACGCCCATCAATTGCTCGGCACGCTCCATCGCAATTTTATTGTGAGTGATATAGATAAATTGGACTGACTGCGACATTTTAGCAACTGCGTCGGCATAACGCCCGACGTTCGCATCATCTAATGGCGCATCCACCTCATCAAGTAAACAAAAGGGTGCTGGATTCAGTTGGAAAATCGCAAATACTAACGACAATGCTGTAAGTGCTTTTTCTCCACCACTTAACAAATAAATACTCGAGTTTCTCTTACCTGGTGGGCGCGCCATGATCGTAACACCGGTCGATAGGAGATCTTCATCAGTCAACATTAACCACGCTTCACCACCACCGAACAGTTGCGGGAAAATTTCACCAAATGATTGATTAATCGCATCGAAGGTATTTCGGAATAACGACCGTGTTTCACGATCAATTTTTCGAATCGCATCTTCGAGTGTTTCAAGTGCTTCGGTCAGTTCTGCATGCTGATGATCAAATTCCGCTTTCCGCTCAAGCTCTTTCTGGTATTCATCGAGCGCAACAAGATTAATGGGACCCAACCGCTCGATGCGTGTTTCGATGCGAGCGAGTTCCGTTTCAGCCACGTCTCGATTTCCAAAGCGCAATTCAAATTCAACAAGGTGCGCCTCAGTCGCATCTCGAGTCCTCAATTCACCCTGTAATCGATTGACTTCAATCTCAATTGCCTGCGCCTTCAATCGAATCTCTCCAAGGGCTTGCGACTGCGCCTCTCGATCGCGCTCGATGCCAGAACGCTCAGACTCAAGTAAGCGCAGCAATTCGTCTTTCTCACTGAGTGTTTGACGCGCTTTGGTCAATTGCTCTTCAAGCCGCTGGCTTTCACTCACCGCATGCTTTAGATCCTCTTCAGTTACCGCCGGCTGATTCGCCAACGATTGACTGTTTGAGTCCAACGTCTCGAGTTCGCTCTCAAGACTCGCAAGCTGATCCTGTAATCGCTCAATTTGTGTCTCGGAGCGTGACTTAATCCCAGACAACCGTTCGACTTCGACTCGAAGATCTGAGCGCACATTCACGAGCTTGTGACGCTCATCACGCAAGCGACTCAATGATCCTTTGTCTCCATCGAGCGACTGATGCAGCGGTGTTAGGTTGTCTTGAAGCGAACTTCGTAATTGCGTCACTTCCTTAAGCTGTTGGGTGAGCTGCATGACTTCTTGCTCAATTGTTGCCTGCGCTCGAATCAGCGACTCTTTTTCATGAGTCAAACGTTCACGACTTGTCTCAATTTCTTGATTCTTTGCTTGGAGGCCAGCAACACGATTTGATAATTGGACCGATTCTTTTTCGAGCTCCTGCACCGCCGCAGTTTTTTCCTTCACTGCTGTGGCGGCAAGCTGACCCGCATCACGGAGTTGATCGAGCTGATGTTGCATTACACCAACCGCATCAGAAGCTGTCTGCTTTGCTTGCTCTAGTTCAGGAACTCGGGCCTTCAAATCGAGAATACCCGTGGATCGACCGGCGACTCGCTCTATCCAACCGGGCCCAAATCGAAGACCAGTCTCTGTATAACCTTCGCCATCAGTGGCATGCGGCGCCTCTGATTTTAACAGTTGTGATGGGAGACTCGTAACGTAGGCAGATGACACAACGCGAACCCCGGCTGGCAACGCATCAATATCAAGAGCACTCAAGTCATCTGCAACAAATGCACTTAAAAGTTCTGGATAGGCAGCCTCAAACGCCGCTCGATCGTCTTCAGGCAATTCAATATGCTCTAACACTCGACCTGAAATTTCAGCGTGTCTCTCAACCCAAGCGCTGGTCTCTCGATCATCAATTCGCGATTCGGCAGCAATAATTCGACTCACTTTTTCAAGCTCGGCTTCCGCACTTTGTAGAGTGCCTTGCTGCTCTCGAAGTTGCTCTTCTTGTCGCGTAACAGCAGCAGCAGCCTCATCTTGCGCAATTCGCAATTCCGAAAGCTCAGCTTGCTGCGCACTCACCCGCTCATTCAGCGCGACCAATGCATTGTCTAATTCAGTGATTAACTGTGGATCCGTATCTGAGAGCTGCACCAGTGCCTGTTCGATCGCTTCAAGCCGTGTCGTATCTTGTCGTTGTTGCCGCTCCAACCCCTGTTTTTCTGTTTCTAAGCGGGTGATTTCTGATTTCACACGACCCAATTCGCTTGCCAGTTGACCGCGTTCGGATTCTTTCGCCGTCAGCTTCTCTTCGAACTCTGCGATCGATAAGTCAAGCCTTCCAAGATCGGCTTCGATTTTTTCGAGTTGTGGTTCGATCTGCGATTTTTTCTGATCAGCAACGACACCTTCTTCGCGGTCCCGGTCGATCAGACCTTTGAGATCAGTGATTTCTTTGGCAATACGCTCTTGATTTGCTGAGAGTTGACGCACTTGTTGTTCATAAGCTTCTTTGTTCGCCTCCAAGCGGGACAGGGTCGCAGCATGGGTGTAATACGCAGTATTCGCCGTATCTAATGCCTGGTTGGCATCTTCCCGTGCGACTTGCGCATCGATGCGTGCACGTTCGTTGGTTGATAACGCAGACGCAAGCTGATCAAGCTGTTTTTGACACGCATCTTTCGCCTGTATTTCGGCTTGTTGTTTATCTTTATGTTCTTGCAACTGATACCAAAATATCAGCGACTCGAGATCTCTCGATTCAGCCTTCAATATTTTATAGCGTTCTGCAGCATCAGCCTGACGCTTTAATCGATCTAACTGGCGGCCGAGTTCATCGGAGAGATCATTCAAACGATCCAGATTTTCACGTGTTCGTGAAATACGGTTTTCAGTTTCCCGTCGACGCTCTTTGTATTTGGAAACACCAGCAGCCTCTTCAACGTAGGTCCGCAACTCTTCAGGTTTTGCTTCGATGATTCGCGCGATCATGCCCTGTTCGATAATGGCATACGAACGCGGCCCTAGGCCTGTTCCCAAGAACAGGTCCGTCACATCGCGACGGCGACAACTTGTCCCATTGAGAAAATACTTAGACTGTCCTTCACGAGTGACTTCGCGTTTCACCGCGATTTCGGCAAACTTTGCATATTCCCCAGCTGCACGACCCTCCGTATTATCAAACACCAGTTCGATTGAGGCGCGAGAGACTGGCTTACGACTCACCGATCCATTGAAAATCACATCGGTCATTGATTCGCCGCGAAGATGCTTCGCACTTGATTCGCCCATCACCCAGCGCACCGCATCAATGACATTGGATTTGCCACAGCCATTAGGCCCGACAATCGCTGTCATATTCGATTGAAAAGGAACTGTCGTTGGGTCTACAAACGATTTAAACCCAGCTAGTTTGATACTTTTTAAGCGCAACGGTTTGAACTTCCACTTGATCTATATAGGAAGCTATCCAGTGCGCTCCAGAGTTTCAAGATATTTACGTTCAAGAGATCGACAAAGTTCAGATACCTGATGCGCAGACTCATCAATCTGACCGGCCTCAATCGCAGGTATTAGCTTTGTTTTCAGCATCCGATCAAGGGATTCAACACCGGATAAGTTCAATCGAACCAGTTTCGAAAAAACACGATCAAATGTCGGAATCAAATCATCGATGAGTTCGCGATAGACAGTGTTTGGATGCAATCGACAGATCGCTTCCAAAACGCTGATCGGATTGATACAGCCAAATTTACTCTCAGACGCCTGCATTGCCTCTTCAAGCGACCTCGAATGTTTGGGCGACCATACTGGCACTAATTCAGATATCACATGCGTTAACAAGATTGGGAGTGCCGATGTGAGGTCTTGAACCCGACTCGGGCTTAAACTGGTGACGATAGCACCACGCCTCGGGATAACATCAATTAAACGACGTCTTTCAAGAACTCGGAAAGACTCTCGAACAGAGCCTCTAGAAACATCCAATTGACTCACAACTCGCGTTTCTTGGATACGATCACCCGAACGCAAAATTCCCGCGACAATTTGATGTTCAATATGTAATGCGATGTGCTCCACCAAACCAGGACCTGGTTTAAAAGGCACATAACTTAATCCGTCTGCCATGACTATTAACTCGCGACTGATCCATCAGTACGCTGATTAGTATGAACCGCTTTCAATAAAACGCAAGACACGCAAAGCGATCAAGGCTTTAGTTGTAATTCGGCTTTATTTTCACGCTCCAACGTTAAAACAACAGGGCCACCCATCCAATCACCCTGACTTCCAGTCGCATCGCCAACGGTCAGTCGTGCTGCGACTTCAACTGTTAGCCCTGGATGGAGCTGTCCACCCATCAACGCATCTTGGTTTGATAGTCGGACAGTCACTGGCAGTTCGCTCACAGACAGTCGTCTCGCAACCAATGGTCGTGGCGATCCATTTACTTCACGAGCAAAAAGGAAAACCGTGGCATCTTTGAGGCTTTCAGGGACTGCTTGGCTTAATGACACAGACAGTTCGATCACTGCCTCACCAAGCTCCGCTTTTTGAGCTGACTGCTGATTTGCACGCTCTGTTGCTCTGGCGATTCCCATTTCAATTGCCTTCGCCTGTTCAGAGCCGGGAGGTAATTGTCCGAGCATTCGAGTCCAGAACTGTACAGCTTGCGGATAGTCTGAGGCCTCAAACGCGATGATTCCGAGCGATCCAAGGGCCGTCACCTGATTCGGGTCGAGTTCGAGCGCTAACTGAAAGAGATTCACGATCTCTTGATCAGCGACACGGTTTCTCGCCAAAAATTCATCCTGTGCTGCCTGAGCGATGACATAGGCACGCTCATCTTCAGGTAACGCATTCAGTGCTTCGGTCGATAACGACATTTCATAGGCGCCAAGACGCCAATACACATATGTCGACCCGCCCAAGGCGACAACGGTGACAAGTAGAGCAATCAAGATACCCTGGCGACCAAATCCGCGTAACGCCCAAAGGAGTCCCAATAACACTGTGGCCGCAAGTAAGCCCATCCAAATCATGCTTGAGACTCTCCTTCTTCAAGCGCTTTTTTCGATTGGCGAATTCGCAATACCACCAAAATTCCACCCAATACCAATAATCCAGCCGGCCCAAACCACAAAACTAATGTTTGCTGATCTAAAGGAGGGTTATAGAGCACATAACGTCCGTAGCGCGCCACCATAAAATCTTTGATTTCCGCGTCGGTTGCTCCTTCTTTCAGCATCCGATAGACCTCTGCCCTCAGATCTCCAGAGATTTCCGCATCAGAATCGCCAATCGCTTGATTCTGGCATTTTGGACATCGCAATTCGTAACCCAGTTGGCGAAACCGAGCCTCTTGCTCTGGCGAATCAAACTGATATGTCTCGATGGCTGCCTGAACGCTCAATGAAAGGCCGAGCACGCAAGCACCAAGTAATTTTCTCATCATTGAATTGTCTCAAGCATCGGCTGGATTTTTTGGGCGAAAACGCGGTCATTCACCTCACCCTGTATCCGCAACTGGATCACACCATTTGCATCAACCAAAAATGTTTCTGGCGCACCAGCAACACCAAGATCCAACCCAAGCCGACCCGTAGGATCAAAAATCTGAAGAGCATACGGATCACCGAGTTTCTGCAGCCAATTCTTGGCTGCTGTTTCGGTATCCTTGTAGTTCAAGCCGACCACAGGCATCTGCTCTGACAGCTTGGTCAGGTAGGGATGCTCAACCTGGCAGGTAATACACCAACTTGCCCAAACATTAAGCAAAAACGGCTCTTTTGGGAGCATGTCACGCGACAGCAACTGACCTGTGTTCAGATCAGGTAATTCAAACGCAGGAACAGGCTGCCCAATTAACGCTGACGGTTGCTCTGTTGGGTCGAGTGTGAGGCCTTTGAAAAAGAAACCCACGAGAATTGCAAAAACACCCAGTGGTAACCAGACCATCAAACGGTTCATGCAGTAGCCCCTTCGACCGCCGCCTCGGCTTTCTCTTCCTTGATTCGCTTGCGATAGCGTTTATCCGTGATGGATACAAATCCACCAAGCCCCATCAAGAATGCACCCGCCCAGATCCAATCAACAAAAGGCTTCACAGATAAGCGAACAGCCCAATCACCTTCACCAAGTGGCTCACCCATCGCGATGTACAAATCACGAGTAAAGCCAGAATCAATCGCTGCTTCAGTCATGACCATTCCCGAAGCGTTATAGCGACGCTTTTGCGGTGTCACTGTTTTATACAGTGTCTCACCTTGGTAGATCTCAAAGGTCGCCTGATCTGCAACATAGTTTGGACCATTAATCACCGCAAGATCAGTCATCCGAACATCGTAATTACCCAATTGCTGGGTATCACCAACACCCATTCTCAAGTCGCGGTGTTCGGTGTGGTTCTCCACCATCACCACCCCGAAGATCATGACAGCCAAGCCAAAGTGCGCCAGCCACATGCCAATCATGCCCCGCTCCACTCGGGCGAAGGTGGCTCCGAGACCACCGTATAAGCCGACTTTTTTGACAAAATCAACACCGGTTGCAATCGCAAGCCACAGCGCAAGAGTCACCCCAAGAGCTGTACCGATCGAATAATTTCCATCCAAAACACTTGGCCAGACCAAGCCAACGAGCACGCTCACAATCAATGTCACAATCAGTGGGCGATACAATTTCGGATCATCGGACTGTCGCCACTTCGCAAGTGGCCCAAACGCCATACCACTCACCAAAATTGCGGTCAGCGGAACAAACACTGCGTTAAAAAACGGAGGGCCGACAGAGACTTTGCCGCCGCCAACAGCATCAACCAATAGCGGATACAGCGTACCTAACAAGACGCTCACAGCCATCACTGTCAACATCAGATTGTTAAAGAGGAGAAAAGACTCTCGAGAAATCCAGCCGAACTCCCCTGGTTCCGACACTTTTGACGCGCGAACCGCATACAGCGTCAACGACCCACCGATCACTACAATCAAAAACCCGAGAATAAAGACACCGCGCTCTGGGTCGTTCGCAAACGCATGCACAGAGGTCAAGACGCCTGAACGTACGAGGAATGTGCCGAGTAGCGATAGAGAAAATGCAGCAATCGCCAAGAGCAGAGTCCAGCTACGGAACAAACCTCTTTTTTCTGTCACTGCCAACGAATGCATCAAGGCCGTCGCGACCAACCATGGAATTAACGACGCATTTTCAACTGGATCCCAGAACCACCATCCGCCCCAGCCGAGCTCGTAATATGCCCACCAACTTCCAAGCGCGATTCCCAAGGTTAAAAATGCCCAAGCCACTGTCGTCCAGGGACGTGACCAACGTGCCCATGTGGAATCTAGCTTCCCGGAAATCAGTGACGCCATGGCAAAAGCAAAAGCCACCGACAAACCAACGTATCCCATATAGAGCATTGGGGGGTGGAAAATTAGCCCAGGATCTTGAAGCAGCGGATTCAGATCAGCACCATTACCCGGCGCAAATGGCAGAATACGAACGAACGGGTTACTCGTGAACAACATAAATGCGAGGAAGCCAACGCTGATCATTCCCATCACTGACAGTACGAGTGCTGACATGTGATCTGGAATACCGCGACTGAAGAGCGCAACTGCGACTCCCCAGAATGCGAGAATCAACGCCCACAAAAGTAACGAACCCTCGTGTGCACCCCACACAGCACTCATCCGGAAGTACCATGGAAGGTCAAGATTTGAGTTGTCTGCGACGTACTTGACGCTGAAGTCATGTGCTAAAAAGCCATACATCAAGACACCAAACGAGACCGCAAGGGCAAACCCTTGTAATAGCGCCAAAGGCTTGGCAGTCGCGCAAAAGCCGTTCTGATTGGTGAGATAGCCGTACAGCGGGAATACCGCCAGGCAAATCGACACACCGAACGCAAGGACCAGTGCAAAGTGTCCAATCTCAGGGATCATTGCTTTTGACCTCCCATCATCTGATCGAGCTTGCCAGACTGTCGTAAAGCTTCAGTGACTTCAGGCGGCATATAGTTCTCGTCGTGTTTTGCGAGGACTTCGCTTGCGACAAACTGCCCTTGATTAATCCGTCCCTGAACAACGACACCCTGGCCTTCGCGGAATAAGTCAGGAAGGATGCCTTCATAAGTGACACGGACGTTGTGGTCAAAATCCGTGACATCAAACGCAACCTTAAGGCTCTGCGGGTCGCGATCGACTGTTCCGTCAGCGACCATCCCACCAACACGTATCATTTGTGCAGAGGGTGCTTCACCCTTTGCAATTTGGGTTGGCGTAAAAAACAAGTTGATATTTTGGCTCAGCGCGTACATCACCAAACCAACTGCAACTCCTAATCCTGAGACCAACCCCAAGATAATGAATAAACGTTGTTTGCGTTTAGGATTCATGCGTTTCCTCACGTTCCAAATTTCGTTGAACCATTCGAATAGCCTGACGATGCTGACGGGCATTGACCCACGTCAGTCCACCGATCACTAAAAGACCAAGCCCGTAGACTGGCCACACGTACACTCCGTGCGGCGCCATCTCAAAAAATGCTGCAAGTGATGCAAACTGGAATTCAAGCACGGCCAACCAACTCCTTCACCCAGGTCGCACGGCGCTCTCGTTCGAGAACAATCGCGCGCATCGAGCCAAGCACCAAATATGCTGCCGCGATGTAATAACCAAGGATGTTGACCAATAGCGGAACCCACATCGAGGCAGGCATTGCGGGTTTTTCAGTCAATTTAAGGCTTGCCGGCTGATGTAATGTATTCCACCACTCGACTGAATATTTGATGATCGGGAGATTCACAACGCCGACCAAAACCAAGATTCCACAGGCTTTACCCGCCTGATCAGGATCCTGAATCGCAGCACGTAAACCAATCACCCCCAGATAGAGAAATGCGAGGATAAGCATTGAAGTTAAACGTGCATCCCAAACCCAATAAGTACCCCAAGTTGGTTTACCCCAGACGGCACCACTGATCAGAGCCAAGGCAGTGAATGCAAACCCCATCACTGCGATTGCCTGCATGGCCACATCGGCAAGTTTCATTTTCCAAACGAATAAGACCACCGCACAGACAGCCATGGCCGCGTACATCGCTTGTGCTAGAAATGCGACCGGAACATGGAGATAAATAATTCGATAACTATTGCCTTGTTGGTAATCAACAGGTGCAAAGCCGAGTCCCCAGAGAGAACCAGCAACTAAGAGAATGAGAGCCAACCAGCCACACACGAGTTGCCAGCGCCCAGCGCGCTCGTAAAACAATCGGGGGGAACCCCACTGATGAAACCAACGCCAACCCATTAGTTAGAACCTCCAATATTCAATCGAATTGCCGCAGAGACTGCGATCGGAACAAGAGTCGCCGCAACCACGCTAAATGCTCCCAGCAATGCCAATAAAGGCAACGTATCAGAACCATCCGTGGCTCGGATCAAAACCCCTGCCGCCAGAATCACAACCGGCACAAATAGAGGCATCATGACCAGAACCCCAAGGATACCAGATCGAGAAGATCCAAGGGTAAGTGCAGCTCCCAATCCTGAAAAACAGGTCAATGCCGGGGTCGCAACAAATAACGTAATCAATAATGCAATTAACACCTCAGTTGGCACTGACAACATGAGACCTGCGATCGGGGTAATCAAGATCAGTGGCAACACATGAAAGAGCCAATGCGCGACGAGCTTAAGACCAACGAGCCAAGCAAGCGGTCTATCGAGGAAAAGCCACTGCTCAAGTACCCCGTCAGAAAAATCGGATTGAAACAAATGCTCTGTGTTCAATAGTAGAGCAAGGAGAGTCGCAACCCAGATCA
This sequence comes from Gammaproteobacteria bacterium, assembly GCA_010024125.1. Lineage (GTDB taxonomy): Bacteria > Pseudomonadota > Gammaproteobacteria > Pseudomonadales > Litorivicinaceae > HIMB30. The sequence goes on from RGHP01000004.1 coordinate 23,025, forward strand.
TGGCCGAGCCAATTTCTGCCAATAAGTCCGAATCCGGCGCAAGCGCAAGCGGGACCATCGAAATCACCAAAATCAAGAACCACATCGGCTTAAAAATATCGCCGGGTCGAGCAGCAATCAGCTTGAGCTCACGTGCCAACATGCGTTTTTCAATCGACATGACCAAGTTCCAATGTTTGATAGTCAAGTTGCTGCGGTGGTTGATGCGTCGTGAACAGGCAAACCCCACCATTTGCGACATGTTCAGTAATTCGAGCGTCGAGCGTTTTAACCATATCCACATCAAGAGCCGTGTAGGGCTCATCAAGAATCCAGATCGGCGCATCTACGCACCACAAGCGGGCCAAAGCACACCGGCGCCCCTGGCCTTGAGACAACTCTTTAACTAGTGAATCGTGATAACCCTTCAGTCCGACAGCGCTCAAAGCACTTTTTAAGGCTGTCTCATCGACGTCTGTTAAAAATTTCAGATTATCGAGAACGGTTAAGTCCTTCGTAACCTGAGGCTTATGGCCAATGTACAGAATTCGCTCTAGATACTCTTTGAGAGGCTGTTGATTCAACCGAATTTCGCCTTCCTGGATATCAAAAAGACCGGCAAGGGTTCTCAATAACGTTGTTTTGCCCGCACCATTCGGTCCAGCGACTCGCAAGATCTGCCCTGATTCAAGCTTTATTGACAAGTTTTTGAACAACAATCGATCATCACGCTCACAACGGAGTTGGGATATCTCTATTTGGATAGGTTCAAAAATCATGGCGTGAGTGTACCGGAAACTGAGTCTGGGACTAGGGGGAGTAGTCGTGTTAGTCTCCGATCCGTATTCAGAATCATTTCAGAAACGTCCCGGTAGCTCAGTAGGATAGAGCGGCCGCCTCCTAAGCGGCAGGTCACAGGTTCGATTCCTGTTCGGGACACCATATTCAACACATTATTAAGTACAACTCATTGATTTGAAACTACTTCTGAGAAAATACTTCAGTGTGTTTCTTCTGAATTTCTGCTGGCCACTGGGATTTTATGAAAGCTAATACATTCCAAATTTCTTCATCGCTTAACTTTCCCTCATACGCTGGCATTGCCGATTTGTAGTCCGCCCCTGCATATCTCTGTGGCCCATATTTGGTAAATTCAAAAAGCATCTGATCTGGATGATGCCAAGTGTGCCCTGTTTCATCATGGGGTGGTGCAGGGAGATATCCAGTTGCGCTCCGTTTCTGCCAGTTCGGTTGACCTTCCAGAGCGGCTCCATGACAGGATGCACAATTACTGTCGTACACGATCTTTCCTGCAGAAACCTTCTGCTCATCAAGGTATGGGATTCCTGCGGCAGTCACTTCGCACCCAGAAAGAGCTACGCAAAAGATTAAGGGCATGAATAACGGGAAGCCGAAATTTCGCCTCATGGACTCATCCTGATCTGATCCTGACAACATTTACAGTGGGTTTGTTTTTTACAAATGCTAGACCATCTACCTAGGTTTCCTAAAGGATGCTTTTGGAAAAGAACAAGTGCGAATGTCTACCTAGGTACTTAGAAGGGTGGCAGGGATGGGCCTAGAACAGAGACTCCCTGCCCTGAAAGCCTAGGCCCATCAGATAACCACGGAAGGTATCCTTTCCCGCCATCATTAAAATTACTACTACCACTGATAGAGACAAATACTGCTTTTGTATGTGTCCAAGCGGCACATTCAATCGTTCCAGTTTGGATACTCCACCGGAGGCACAACAGATTAATCTGCACATGGTTTTGTATGGAGGAGACCAACCATGACAGAGAAACCAAAAGCGAAATGTGGATGCGGACGCTCACCGACCGGGTATTGCGTTGGATGGCATTCGCTAAGCGAAGAAGACTATCTTCAAAAGAAAGACGAATACGAAGCATCAGAGAAGCAATCTGAAGAAGATCAAGACTGATATCCAGCCTTGGCATCCCTTATGCATCTCTCATCCTTGATGTCAGGATGACGTCACTCCTGCGTCCCCTAGGGCATCAAATTACCCTCTGATGCCCTAGGGGTTTCTTGAACTAATCAGCCACCATATCCGCACCACAACATTGTGGGCTTTTGATCTTTCCTTCGCACTCCGGGCATTTGGAAATTTGGACTACAGTACCGTCGTCAAGAGTTAAAGAACCATCGACTAATGGAACATCACACTTCGCACATGAAGCATTGACGGCCATTCCACAAGCATCACATTCATACGTTGCCATATTAAGTCCTCTTTTATTATTTTAGGTTATTTATCAAAATTTTAAGATTCCGAAATCTTGGCTTAATGCCTTGATTATTTTTTTATATTCTAATAAACGCTGTTAAATCGCCCTTTCGGTCGTGATCGGATAACGAGCTCTCGCTTCTTCCCCCGACCCTTTATTTCACAAGGACGAACCCTATGACTCACAGCTATCCATCCGTCGTATTAAAACTTCAGAACAAGTATTGCCTGCAGGTGCTAGTGTTCACTGGGTATGAGTTCATAGTCAACGCCGATGAATGATCTACCGGTTGTGTACCTGAGCGATCACCGGGAAGGGTTAGATCACTTTTACGTTATCAGTACCACCTGCCTATATTCGCTAAAGGTTCCTTTTCAAAGGTGCTAAAGCTAGTTGTTTAGAACCAAGACAGCGGATTCCACCACGAACTGCTTTCCTCGTCTGAATTGGATTCGGCTTTTGATTCATCAGCTGTAGTTTCAGAGTTTTTGGCTCCGATCTGAGCCCACTCAGGGGCAACTGAGTTATACGAAGCGCAACCACTCAGTGAGATGAGCAGAAGGGCCAAGGCAGACGAAGTGGAGAAGTTTTTCATTAGGTTTTGTCTCATCAGGCTCGAAATTACTAAGACTATATCAAACAAATAAGCGACGTTTTTGAGAAAAAAGAGAAGAGTGACTGCAAGGACCTTAAAATTCCCAAAACAATAAAGCTCGCGCGCCACGTGATCAGTGTCGGCGCCAAGCATTATTTTGGGCCTGAGTCACTGAATAACGAATACACTGAAGCTTTCTGACCAATCAAAGTCGTACGATATTCACTAACTGTTTCGGTTTAACACCCAACCATTGACGCACTAACGATCCGACTTCGCGCTGCAAAGCATTTCTGAGCGCATCATCTGATTGCAATGTGCGTGAGTTTTGTTCAGCCAAGATATCTTCAATCGCGTATTTCAAATCACTATCCAAACTCTCAGGATCAACATCTCCCGATGGCACACCGACGAATTGAACCTGAGGTTCAGTCGCCAACCGTGCTTTTTTATCCAGCACCACAGTCAAGGTCATCAGCCCACCATCTGCTAGCGCACGACGCTCAGACAGCGCCCGATCATTCAGAGGCACAAGACTTGAACCTGACAAACCTAAACGCCCTGTCTGAACACGGGCAATACAGGTTGCACCTTTGGCAGACAAATGAAGCACATCACCGTTCACAACACGCGCTGAGTCCAATCCCATCTCAGTCGCCAATTCTGCATGCGCGGCCATATGGCGCTCTTCACCATGCACGGGAATAACACAAGACGGACGCAATGCACGGTACATCCAGCGGAGTTCATCACGACATGGGTGACCAGACACGTGAATTGGCACATCTTGCTCTGTCACTACATTCACTTTTTTCTGAGATAACAGATCGTACAGTCGATACAGCTTTTTCTCGTTTCCAGGAATCACCTTCGATGAAAACACCACGGTGTCATCTGGCTCGAGCAACAAATCTTGATGCTCACCTTTCGCCAAACGTGCCATTGCTGCACGCGGCTCCCCCTGAGATCCGGTTGCCAAAATCAACTGCTCTGATTTTGGCAAATAATCTAAATCTTCAGTAGGAACCAAGTCTGGAAAGTTCTTCAAATAACCAGTGGCTTTGGCAGTTTGCAGATAGTTAAACAAACTCCTCCCAAGCACTGTGATTCGACGCCCTGTTTCGTGAGCAATATCGCCCAAGCTTGAGAGTCGTGCTGTATTCGATGAAAAACACGTCACAGCAACCCGGTTCGGCTGCTTCGCAATGACTTGCAGCAAAGCCTTGTGGCATTCAGCTTCCGAACCAGACCATCCCTCGACAGTCGCATTCGTCGAATCACCGACCACATACTCAATTCCGGTTTCCCCGAGAGCCAGTAGTCGTCGATCGTCGTAGTGCTCACCCTCAATCGGATGCGGGTCAAGTTTCCAATCACCGGTGTGAAATACCGTTCGACCAGCAGCTTGAATTACCAGTGCATTCGGCTCTGGTATCGAATGCGTCAATGTCACCCATTCCATCCTGAAGCAGCCCAATTCGAGGTGTGATCCTGGGAGCACTTCGTGTAAAGGAACTTGGTCGAGTAGCCCTGCTTCCCCCAACTTACGTCGTGCAACGGAGGCCGTAAATGGAGTGCAATACACAGGAGCTTTTAGCTTGTTCCACAAGTAGTGAAGAGCTCCAACATGATCTTCATGAGCGTGCGTAATCACAATACCAACGATTTGATCACGCACAGAACGGAGCGCAGATACATCCGGACAGATCACATCAATCCCCGGAGGGGTCGAGTCATCACCAAAGGTGATTCCAACATCCACCAGCAGATATTGATCATCACAACAGTACACGTTGAAGTTCATGCCAATCTCACCGGATCCGCCCAGTGGAATGAAATACAACTGCCCGTCAACGAATGGGACTTGAGAAAAATTGGCAACCGGTTTCACAATACTGTATATATATCCAGTCAAAAGTTGGAGGAACGCTTCATGGTAACGATCTTATTGCCGCAAACCAAACAATCAGCACCACTAAAAGCTGACAATGTTGAGCATGAGTTAGTGGAGTCATTTGCGAGTATTGCAATTGTTGGCTGGGTGTCATGCGGACAACCAATCGATATGTTCACCCAAGAAGAGATGATCGACGTTCCATCAAAGCTCGTACGCAAGAACACCTATGCACTGCGTGTCCGAGGCGATTCGATGAAAGATGCCAATATCCTCGATGGAGATGTTGTGGTCATTGAGCAATCTCAAATGGCCGAAAATGGTGAAAAAGTTGTCGTCCGGATTAATCAAAAAGAAGTCACCCTCAAAACACTGAGGCTCGATCAAGACGGTGTCAAACTGATCCCCGCAAACAGTTCGATGAGCCCAATCGTATTAAACAACGCAGATGTTGAAGTGTTAGGGATTGTCCGAGGTGTGATTCGAGATCGGATTTAATCAGCAAGCATCTCGAGATAATCAACCGTTACCGGCTTACCGTCACCGCGATCTGCCAGACTATCAACGATCGCAGTTGCTTGTGACAAATCATGCTCAATCGTATAGAGCGATGGACTTGCAAGGCAGCGTAATCCTGCGCCACGGGCCGCCGCAACTCCTGCTGCCGCGTCCTCGATAGCAATCACCTCTCCTGGATCGACTCCCAATTTTTCTAATGCGACCTCATACACCTTCGGATCTGGTTTCTTTTCAGGCACCGTAACGCCGCCCACGACCACTTCGAACTGACCAAGTTTTAAAGCACCACCGACTGCCGCATCTAACGCATCAACGTTCGCTTCCGTTGTTGTAGTCGCGATCGCCAAACGGACCGAACGAGACAAACATTCGTCGATTAAACGCTCAACCCCGGGGCGAAGTGAAACCGAGTATTTCAATGATTCTGAATAGAATTCAGTTTTTAACCGATGTAACGACGCAATATCCTCGTCGCTGATTCCAGAAATCGACTCAGTCTCAACGTAATGACGGATTCGCTCCTTACCTCCGAAGACTTTCAACAGCTCACGGTATTGGTCTGGTGACCAGCGCCAACCAAGTCCAGCCTGCTCGAAGACAGAATTGAAGGCCTTACGATGAAACTCCTCGGTCTCCGCAAGCGTTCCATCAACATCAAAGATCACGGCTTTTAACATACTTAGGCTGCCAGCTTCTCTAACGCATCAAATAAGTACTCGAAGCTATCGACAACCAGATCAGCACCTAACGACTCCGGCGCGGTGTTTGTGTAACCGCCTCTAACTAAAATACACGGCATACCAGCGTTACGCGCAGCTTTCACATCCGCGATAGAGTCACCGACCAACACGGCTTGTCGGTCGCCCGTACCGATACGCTCAGCACACAGCAGGAGAGGCTCAGGGTCAGGCTTCAACGAACGGCCTGGTATCCAGCCAATACAGTCGTCAAACATTGACATCAAGCTCAATTCGTTCAAGATTATTTCCGCGACGGGCTCTGACTTGTTCGTACAAACGCCCATCGCAAAACCAGCTCCTTTTGCGGTATCCAACGTTTCTCGAACGGCATGCATTGGCCTCGTCTTTACAGCAGGCCTATCCGTATATGCTTTCTTAAACGCATCGCAAAACGCTTGTCTAATCTCAGGCGATCCACCAGTCGCCTCCAACGCATGCTCGCAGAGGTTCGGCATCCCATCACCGATAAAGGCCTGGGTCTCTTTGATAGAAATACGACGAAGACCGTAGCTCGGCAGGATACTGTTCACGGCATCGTGAAGATCAGGGGCGGAATCAATCAGCGTACCATCCAAGTCAAAAACCAATGAAAATTGGCTCGCTAGCTTAAGATAATTTGTCATCACAGACCCTTTACAGAGTCCCTGATGGCCTCGATGTTCCGACGATAGGACTCGACAGAGCCGCCTTTAAACACTGCAGAGCCGGCGACCAAAGCTGTCGCACCAGCCGAAACGACAAGAGGCGCAGTCTCGGCAGTTATCCCGCCATCCACTTCAATATCGACATCGCGGCCGCCGAGCATGTCGCGAATCCTTGTAATTTTGTCGACCACCGTCGGAATAAATGACTGCCCACCAAACCCAGGATTCACGCTCATGACGAGAATAAGGTCAACACGGTCAAGAACGTAGCGGAGACAATCTTCCGAGGTATGCGGATTCAGTGACACACCGGCCCGGCAACCGAGCTCACGAATCCGAGACAGGGTACGATCGAGATGCTCGCATACCTCAGCATGAACAGTGATGATGTCAGTACCCGCTTTTTGATAAAGCTCGAGTAGCTGATCGGGGTTACTCACCATTAAGTGAGCGTCAAATGTTTTGTTACTCGCACCACGAACGGCTTGGATGATTGGTGGTCCAAATGTCAGGTTCGGAACAAAGTGCCCGTCCATCACATCCAAGTGAATCCAGTCACAACCCGCCTGATCAACCGCCTGAATTTCTTCTGCTAGCTTTCCAAAATCTGAGGCAAGTACTGATGGGGCTATTTTTACGTCAGCCATGTGTGTTCCTTGTATTATTCGCGTTACAGCTTACCTGAAGCGTACCTGTGGTCCATATCACTGCGCGCGTTCGGTCGAATTCGATACAGACCAACCACGCGGACGCATTTTGTGTGACATTAAAAATTATCCACGGAGCCGGCGCGATTCAGAGGCGAGCCTCCAAATCATGGGGGTCAAAATCAGTTGGAGCGCCAAAGCCATCTTCCCTCCCGGAATCACGATGGAATTCGGTCGTGACATGAAGCTCCCATGGATCATAGACAAAAGGTAGGGGAAATCGATTCCCCTAGGGTTCGCAAAGCGAATCACAACCATCGATTCATCAGCAGTTGGTATCCAACGCGCAATGAATGGGTTCGATGTATCTACGATTGGCACTCTCTGGAAGTTGATGTCAGTGACAGTAAACTGCGGACAGATGTAGTGCACGTAGTCATGCATCCGTCTCAAAATGGTATCTGTGACTGCTTCAGTGGAGTACCCTCGCTTCGCCTTGTCTCGATGGAGCTTCTGAATCCACTCAAGGTTAATGACAGGAACGATGCCCACTTTCAGATCGGCGTATTGAGCGATGTTGACCTTTTCGTTAACGACAGCGCCATGGAGACCCTCGTAAAACAGCAGATCGGTGTCATCTTCAAACGACCGCCAATCGGTGAAGGTACCCGAGGGACAACCCCACTGTTCAGCCTCTTCGTCATCATGCACGTAGGTGCGGGTGCGTCCATTGCCGGTTTCTCCATATGTTTTAAAAACATCCTCGAGAAGTTCAAACTCATTGGCCTCCTCACCAAAGTGCGAGAAATTATTTGCAGGATTCCCCTGTGCCTCGGCCAATCTTTTCTGCATCTCGGCGCGATCAAAACGATGGAACGCATCACCATCGATAAAAGCCGCCTTCACTTTTTCACGGAAAAAAATCTGTGCGAAGGTATCGCGTACCGTCGACGTGCCCGCCCCAGATGACCCCGTAATTGAAATTATTGGATGTCTCTGTGACATTACGAGCTCTCCGTCTATGACCGGAATAGGTTGCGATTACTAAATAGAGGTGACAGATCAAGACCCTGCCGCACCTCGGCCTCATAACTACCGACCCAATGTACCTCAGTTTTCGAACCAAAAACTAAGGCCGTCCGCTCATGAATCTCCGCTGGTACCTTCTCGAGAATCCTCGTAACGCCATCGGTGGCGGCCCCGCCGGCCTGCTCGGTCAGGAAAGCCACTGGATTCGCCTCATAGATCAGACGCAAGCGCCCACTTTCATATTTTGGACGACGATCTCCCGGATATAGGAAGACGCCTCCTCGGTTAAAGATTCGACCCGCGTCAGCAACCAGAGAACCAATCCAGCGCATATTGAAGTTGCGCTCACGGGGCCCTTCGTCACCGAGTAACAGATCACTGACATATCGCTGGACCGGGGTAAACCATTGACGCGCGTTCGATGCGTTAATCGCGTATTCAGAGGTTTCTGCGGGTATCTCAATTCCCTCCTCAACCAAGAGGAAAACACCTGTCGCTGGATCCATCCGGTAGAGATCTGTCCCGTTACCGGTCGTGAGGTACAGGGTCGTTTGCGGTCCATAGACGAAAAATGCAGCAGCCAGTTGGTTTTTTCCGACCTGCATAGCCGATTGCTGTAGATCACCGCCTGGATTGGGAAGGACCGAAATGATCGTGCCGATAGACACGTTCACATCAATATTCGAGGATCCGTCGAGCGGATCGATTGCAACAACTAGCGGAGCAGATTCTTCGATGACCACCGCACTGTCTTGCTCCTCACTGCAGTAGGCAGCGACGACCCCGGATGCCCTCGCTGCACCAAGGAATTCATCATCGGCTATCACATCAAGGGCTTTTTGATTATCGCCGTCAGAGTTTTGAACGCCGATCGTATCGCTCAATTCACCTCCTGCCGAAATTTGCTTCCAATTTGTTCCTCCAGCAAACGTAGTAACTGGAGTATTTTTATCAGTTGATCTATTATCGCCGGTTCCTAATTGTAAAAAACCATTATATCCCCAAGTCCATAGAGT